>NYVY01000036.1 GCA_002684875.1 Pseudomonadota bacterium | reverse complement strand
CAACACCACTTAGTGCTGCTTTTATTTTTTCGTCATTTATATCAATAATTTGCAAATTAACCTTAATGTCTTTTCCGAATAAATTTCCGCTTAGTATTCGAAACAATATTGCGTAGCCAATATGACCAGTTGCCCCTGTAACACTTACAGTAACTATTTTTTTATCTATACCTGACACCAATATCTCCTAAAAAACATTTTACGGGTTTACTAAAAACGAAAGTAATGAAACAATACGGCTCTTGTCCACACTAAATTCTATTGGATTCTTTAATTTATGGGTAGAAAAAAATATCGCAATATAATGATTTGGCAAATTCTTCGGTACAGACTACCTGCTGCTGGGATAATGTCGATTTTACATAGGGTAAGCGGTGCTAGCCTATTTTTGCTGCTTCCATTTTTAATCTATCTGTTCGGAGGGAGTCTTAGTTCAAAAGACAGTTACATTGATACTATCGCATTGATTAAAAGTCCTTTTGTTCTTTTAATCTTAGCTGGGTTATGCTGGGCTTACATTCATCATTTCTTCGCTGGAATACGTCACCTAATTTGTGACTTCCATATTGGTTTGGAAAAAACAGATACGAACAAATGGGGAATTATTGTGATTTTATCCTCTCTATTAGTAACACTTGGTGTTTTTTACATGATAGGTAGACTGTTGTTATAGGTAGTTTAAATGGTTTATAAAAGAGAGAGTGGGATTTCAAGCGGGGTTGTTGCCCATAACGGGCTAACAGACTGGGTACTGCAGCGCGTTACGGCGTCCATCCTAGTTATTTATACAATTGTTTTAGGTTTTGAGGTTTTTACGATTGAACTTGGTAGTTTTGAGGGGTGGGTAGCGGTTTTTTCACAAGTGTGGATGAGAGTTTTAAGCACTCTCGCTTCGATTGCTCTAATCTATCATGCTTGGGTAGGAATACGGGAAATTTGGATGGATTATGTGCAGCCCGTGAAAATAAGGCTTTCACTGCAAATCTTCTCGATTGGTTGGTTAGTCGGTTGTGGTGTTTGGATGATATTTATACTATGGAAGATTTAAAAAATGGCTGATGTGATTTCGCATAATATATCTGGTCTTAAAAGACGAAGATTTGATAGCGTTATAGTTGGGGCAGGTGGAGCTGGGATGAGATGTGCACTCCAGCTCGCCCAGTCTGATGTTAACGTGGCAGTCTTATCAAAGGTTTTTCCTACACGCTCCCATACAGTCGCAGCTCAAGGGGGAATTGGGGCGTCATTGGGTAATATGAGTGAAGATAACTGGTACTGGCACATGTTCGACACTGTAAAAGGGTCTGATTATTTAGGCGATCAAGACGCTATTGAGTTTATGTGTCGGGAGGCAAGTAGTGCGGTTTATGAACTGGAACATTACGGCATGCCTTTTGACAGAAACGAGGACGGGACCATATATCAGAGGCCCTTCGGTGGGCACACCGCCAACCTCGGAGAAAAACCAGTCCAAAGGGCTTGCGCGGCTGCAGACAGAACTGGACATGCCTTATTACACACTCTTTACCAACGAAATGTGGCGGCTAACACAAAATTTTTTATAGAATGGATGGCTCTTGACTTAGTAAGAAACCTAGATGGTGATTGCGTTGGCGTTGTGGCTCTTGAAATGGAAACGGGGGAGGTTATGTTTTTTGAGAGTAAGGCGACCGTTCTTGCTACAGGGGGAGCTGGACGGATTTGGGCTGCATCAACAAACGCATTTATCAATACGGGAGATGGTGCGGGAATGGCTGCACGGTCAGGGATACCACTTCAAGACATGGAGTTTTGGCAGTTCCATCCCACTGGAGTTGCAGGAGCTGGAGTTCTCATAACTGAGGGTGTAAGGGGTGAAGGTGGTGTTTTGCTTAACAGTGATGGTGAGCGATTCATGGAAAGATATGCTCCAACGCTCAAGGATCTCGCTCCCCGGGATTTTGTTTCTCGTTCGATGGGTCAAGAAATAAATGAAGGCCGCGGTTGTGGTGAAAACAAGGATCATGTCCTATTAAAACTAGATCACCTTGGTTCAGACAAAATTCTTAAGAAACTCCCTTCAATCCGTGAGATTGCAATTAAATTTGCAAATGTTGACCCAATAAAAGACCCTATTCCAGTAGTTCCTACGATACATTATCAGATGGGGGGTATCCCGACAGATATTAATGGTCAGGTGGTTGTACCAGACTGCTCCGATGGAATGAAAGGAACTCATGGAGTTGTTGAAGGCTTATTTGCGATTGGTGAATGTGCTTGCGTTTCCGTTCATGGTGCAAACAGGCTTGGAACAAACTCGCTACTCGATTTAATCGTTTTTGGTAGAGCAACTGGAAGATATCTTGTTGGAAAAAATATTACTAACGATAAGTTTAGGTCCGTTCCCATAGATGGCGCAGATAAACCATTACAACGCCTTAAAAAGCTTGAATCAAAGCAGTCGGGGATGGGTGTTCTGGAGATGGGAAATGCAATTAGGGAAGCATCCCAACAGTACTGCGGTGTATTCAGAAATAGTTCCTTACTTAAAGAGGGTGTTTCCAGGATTCTGGATATTGATAATAACTTAGGTGATATTTTCGTAAAAGATAAATCTTCCGTTTTTAATACTGCAAGAATTGAGGCTCTTGAGGTTTTTAATATGATTGAAGTGGCAAAAGCTACAATGCTTTCCGCGGAAGCACGAAAAGAAAGTAGAGGCGCTCATTCCCATGACGATTTTCCTGAAAGAGATGACAGAAACTGGATGAGACATACCCTTTGGTTCTCCGATAAAAATCGCCTAGACTATAAACCAGTAATTCTGAAACCCGATTCAGTAGCCAGTTTTGCACCCAAAAAAAGAACTTTTTAACGAGGAGATTATATGGCAGTAGCTCAAAAAGAGTTTAGATTTTCAATCTATAGATATGACCCTGATAAAGACCAAAAGCCTTATATGCAAAAACTTTCCGTTTTATTAAATGAGACCGACCGGATGTTGCTTGATGCTTTGCTAAAAATTAAAGGAACCGTAGATGACTCGATTGCTATTAGGAAATCTTGTAGAGAAGGAGTCTGTGGATCGGATGCAATGAATATCAACGGTAAAAATGGACTTGCTTGCATCACTAATTTAAAAGACTTAAAGGAACCGATAGTACTTAAGCCATTACCTGGTTTACCTGTTATTAGGGATTTAATTGTCGACATGACACAATTTTTTAAACAATACGATTCGATTCAGCCTTATCTGCAAAATAGTACCCAACCGCCTGAGAAAGAACGCTTACAGTCTCCTGAGGAACGGGAAGAGCTTGATGGTTTATATGAATGCATTCTCTGCGCATGCTGCTCTACCAGTTGCCCATCATTTTGGTGGAACCCTGATAAATTCGTCGGTCCTGCTGGGCTTTTGCAAGCATATAGGTTTATCGCCGATAGTCGGGATGAGAAGGCTGATGAACGTTTGGATAATTTAGAAGATCCTTACAGGCTCTTTAGATGCCACACCATTATGAACTGTGTTGATGTTTGCCCGAAAGGGCTCAACCCCACTAAAGCAATAGGAAAGATTAAAGAATTAATGGTAAAAAGAAACGTGTAATGTCTATCTTAAGAAACGTTTAATGTCTATATCCGCTCTGGAAAGAAAAAGATTAGTTTGGAGATGTCGGCGTGGCTTGCTAGAAAATGATATAATCCTACAACGATTTTTTTCCAAATTTACGTCGGAACTAACCGAAGGGGAGTGGCTTGCATTTAAAGAAATGCTAGATTTGGGCGACAACGAACTTCTTGATTTGCTTCTAGGCAAAGAGGAGCTTAACAAAAAATTTGACAATAGTGTCTCCTGGTCTCTCTTGCAAAAAATTCGGTCCGCATAACCAACCTGTTAGAAAGGGAAGCTTGTGTCCAAGGATAAAAAAGCAACTGTCTCGTTTTCCGATGACACTGAAAGCATAGTCCTACCAGTTCTAAAGGGTTCTTTTGGGCCTGATGTTATTGATATTAGAGAGCTTTATAAAAGTACTGGAAAATTTACATATGACCCTGGATTTTTATCAACTGCATCATGCCAATCAAATATTACTTACATTGACGGAGATAATGGAATATTGCTTCATAGGGGTTACCCGATAGAGCAACTTGCTGTTACGTGTGATTTTTTAGAGGTTTGTTTTTTATTACAGAACGGCGAGTTACCGAATCAAACCCAGAAAGAAGAATTTGAGAAGCTGGTAAAGTCGTATTCAATGGTCCATGAATCAATGGCCCAGTTTATGAATGGTTACCCTAGGAATGCGCATCCAATGGCGGTTCTTACAGGACTAATAGGAGGTATGGCTGCTTTTTATCCCGATAGTTTAGATGTAAATTCAGAAGAACAACATGAACTTAGTTTGTTGCGGTTAATTGCAAAAATGCCAACATTAATTGCCATGATTCACACTTACTCAAGGGGCAGACCTTTCATGTATCCAAGGTCCGATTTGTCTTACACTGGTAATTTTTTAAGAATGATGTTTGGCACACCGTTATCTGACTTCCAAGAAAAAAAAATCCTAACTCGTGCTCTTGATAGGATTTTTATTTTACACGCTGACCATGAGCAAAACGCATCAACATCGACAGTCAGGTTGTGTGGTTCATCTGGTACCAGTCCCTACGCTGCAGTTGCCAGCGGAATCGCTTGTTTATGGGGNCCAGCTCATGGAGGGGCTAANCAAGCNTGTCTNGAAATGTTAGAGACTATANACGCTAGCGGTGGANTTTCGAAGGTTGGTGAATTTATGGAGAAAGTTAAAGATAAAGAATCTGGAGTNAGATTAATGGGCTTCGGTCACAGAGTCTACAAAAACTTTGACCCTCGTGCAAAAATAATGCAAGAGACATGTCGTCAAGTTTTAGCAGAACTAGGTTTGGAAAACGACCCTCTTTTTAAGTTAGCTTTAGCAGTAGAAAAAATTGCATTAGAGGACGAGTACTTTGTTAATCGAAAACTTTATCCAAATGTGGATTTTTACTCTGGCATAACTTTACGGGCAATCGGTGTTCCGAAGGAGATGTTTACCTGTATTTTTGCATTAGCGAGGACAATTGGTTGGATCTCCCAGTGGAAGGAAATGATTACCGATCCAGAGTATAAAATCGGAAGGCCAAGACAGTCCTTCGTAGGTCACGCTAGAAGAGATGTTCCTGAATTAAAGCTAAGATAATTAATATTAAACTTTTGGAAAAAAAGATAGATATTTTTAGTAGGTATGAAATTGAGATAGAAACCAATGGATTTGCTACTGACAAAGGTCAAAAAAATACTCTTAGTTACTTATTCGAGTCCTGTTTTGAGTGGGAGAAGTTTCAAAAAGCACGAAAAAAAGTTCTAATAATTAATCCAGTTACCCCTAGAGGCCTATATTTGTACGGAGGTGTTGGAAGAGGTAAAACCTTCTTGATGGATTTGTTTTATTCTACCGTGATAGTCGAAAAAAAATTGAGAATTCACTTCCACGAGTTTATGCAAAGTATTGAAAATAAGTTAAATGAAATTTCTGGCTCTAAGGAGCCTATGAAAAAAATTTCTCAAAATTTATCAAAAAAATATAACCTAATTTGTTTTGATGAGTTTTTCGTTCAGGACATCGCGCATGCTATGATTTTTGAATCTCTATTTAAATATCTCAATTTTTACAATGTTTCCTTCGTTTTGACCTCTAACTTTCACCCAGACGAACTTTACAAGGATGGCTTACAGAGAGAGTCTTTTCTTCCTGCTATCAATCTACTGAAAACTATTATGGAGATTGTAAAAATTCCCGATGGTCCAGATCACCGTACAGACAGAGATAACATTGCTATTGAGAATCTCGAGAACAGCTCTTTAAAAAAAAATACAAAATACCTCTACCCACATAATAAAGATTGTCAGATTTGTTTACAGCGTCATTTTAATTCGCGTATAAACGGTAGGGTTCAATCTGCCGATTATTTGACTGTTTCTAATAGAAAAATTAGTATAATTGCTATGGCTGGTACTGTTTGTTGGTTTAAATTTGAGGCGTTGTGTTCTTCTTTTAGGTCAAAAAAGGAGTATTTGGAACTGAGTGAAATTTTTCAAACGTTCATAGTTGAAAGAATCCCTAGTTTAACAAAAGACAATTTGTCGGCAGCTACAAGATTTGGTTGGTTTATAGATGTTTTGTACGACAGAGGTTTAAGTTTAGTTTTAAGCTCATCTGTACCCCTTGCGAATCTATTTGCAGAGGATATCTTAACCATTGAGTTTCAGAGAATCAAAAGTAGATTATACGAATTAACTCAATAAAATTATGAATTTCTTTAAAGTCTTTTTTACAGCGTTAGTATTTATTTACTCAAATTTTCTTGCCGCGCAAAACCTAAAAGGAATCGATTTTGAGCTAGAAAGAATCAATGAAGAGAAAAATGTTTTTTTAAGTGTTATTAGTTCTAGAGAGGATGCTTGTCTTCTAAAATTTTTTTCTGGAGATTGTTTGGAACGCCTTGACGTTGATTACCAGGAAGGAATGAGACGTTTCAATATGAGAAGGCAAGAAGTTTTCAAAGCTAAAAGACGAGAAAAAGTAAAAGTTAGGAGGGAAAAGAGGGGAAAAAATTTGAATTATTGAAAACAACTAATTAGTAATCAAACCATCTGGAAGGATGTTTTTCAAAGCATCAAATATATTAAAATCGGTCCATGTAGTTGATGTCTTTCGGTTGGCACTTTTTGGCAGGCCACCTCTCAATGAAGGATCGTATGCAAATACTAGGTAATAACTATCAGGAAAGTTCATTTCCAATATTCTTTTTGTGTCATCGGCAAGTGTCTTTAAGTTAATTGCATTATAAGATGCAAACATTATTGCGAGTGCCTCTTCGGTAGCTGGAGTTCCTTGATATTGCGAAAGGATAACTTTACATCGGTTTAGTGCCGCAATGAATGCATTTCTCCTCAAATAAAACCTTGCTACGTGCACTTCATTTTCGCCGAGTACATTACGTAAAAATTTCATTCGACGATTTGCATCTGTTACGTAAGCGCTTGAGGGATATTTTTCAACGAGTGTTTTAAAGGCAGCAAAAGCTAATCTTCCAGCCTCAGCATCTCGTTCTGCCATATCCTCACCAGTAAAAGAGCTAAATAATGTCTTGTTCTCATTGAAATTAATAAGACCCTTTAAGTATAAGGCGTAATCCGAACCCAATTGATTTGGATAAAGTTTGTTGTACTGGTTTAGCGATGCGAGAGCTAATCCAGCATCACCATTTTTCCAGTGCGCATATGCTGTATCAAGTGCACCTTGCTTAGCATATTTTCCGAATGGATATCTTGACGACAATTTTTGATAAAGTTCAAGCGCAGTTTGGTAATTACCTGTATTAAGTTCTAATTTCGCTTCTTCATAAAGTTTTCCTGGGGGCCAATCAGTAGTTTTATCTGGCCCAGTGGAGGAACAAGCAGCTAATAGTAATGAAAGAGCAATTAAAAATAAGCGTGGAAAAAAGATCTTCATTTGTAAAATATAATCGATATAATCTAAATATTGTAATGGAAATGTTAAACAGTAATCATTTTGATGACGACTATTTTGAATTTGTCATCCCTAATTCTCTCGCAAATGACAGAGTAGATCTAGTTTTATCATCACTTTTTTCCGGTTTTTCTAGGTCGCA
>NYVY01000035.1 GCA_002684875.1 Pseudomonadota bacterium | reverse complement strand
AAAATATTATGTAAGCGTCTGTTGCCTCTTAATTTTTATGGTTTATGGTTGCGCTCATTTATCTTTTGATAAAAGTTTTGTCCACTCTAAGCAGTTTGATATGGAAAGACAGATTTTCAAAAACTCAAATGGAGAAATTCACGAAAAAAATATTTTAGACCTTTTTGGGTTAGCAAGAAGCTTTTTTAATCGTAAATTTGATCCCTTAGAAGACGAAGGTTTTCCCGTAAAAGATAATAGGCACCTGTTTGAAAAAAAAAGATTTTTTACATGGATAGGTCATTCGACTGTACTTCTAAAATATGATGGCGTGACTGTTTTAACAGATCCTATTTTTTCAGAAAGAGCTTCGCCGTTCAGTTTTCTAGGTCCAAAAAGAGTTGTTAGGCCTGCATACTTGCTAAGGGATTTGCCAAAAATCAATTACGTAGTTATTTCTCATAACCATTATGATCATCTTGACATAAAGACTCTTAAATTTATTGCTCGAATTAATCCTGATTTAATTGTGTTTGTTCCCTTGGGTGTAAAACACCATTTGAGTGAGCTAGACTGTATCGTTGAAGAATATGATTGGTGGGAATCAAAAAGGTTTGGAGCAGTAAAATTTACAGCAACTCCTGCTCATCATTGGTCGGCAAGGACTATTTTTGATAAAAATAGATCTCTTTGGAGTGGATGGATGATTAGTTGGCCAGATTTTAAATTCTACTTTGTTGGTGATACTGGTTACTCGAATGATTTTAAGGAAATTAAAAAAAAACTTGGGCCACCAGATCTCGCTGCTATCCCGATAGGAGCGTATGCGCCAAGAACGTTTATGAAAAATTTTCACGTAAATCCAGAAGAAGCAGTAAAGATATTTAAAGACGTTGGAGCAAAGCAGGCAATTGGAATTCATTGGGGAACTTTCAAATTATCTACCGAAAGGTTAGGTGAGCCACCAAAGTTACTAAAACAAGTTTTGAAACAAAAAAAATACAGGAGCATCAGTTCTTTTAAGACTTACCCGCACGGCACAACTATTCTATTGAAAGAATAACAGTAGCTGTTGGTAAAAAATTTTTTTAAAAAGATATTGCAAATGAAAGTCATTATCATTATCATATGACTAAGAGTGATAGTGAGTCTCACTACTATTATCAACTAGATGAAAAGATAAAGGTTTATAGATATGAGAAAGTTTGTAAAGAAAGCAGGAGTTGTTTTTTCTTGCCTGGCAGTTTCGATTTCAGCTATAGCTGATGAATCTGAAGGCTATCTCCTTGAAGGGATTGAAATTATTGGTGATAAGCAGACTGCAAAGCAATTGCCAGGTTCTGGATATGTCGTNGANCAAGAACAACTAAAAACAGAAGCAATNGATGATATTAATCAGGCTCTGAAAACCGTNCCAGGTTTATATATCCGAGAGGAAGANGGTGCTGGACTNAGACCNAATATAGGTATCAGAGGCGCTACCTCGGAGAGGTCTGAGAAGATTACCCTTATGGAGGATGGTGTTTTAATCGCGCCAGCTCCATATACTGCACCTGCTGCATACTATTTCCCAACGATATTGAGAATGCAATCTATTGAGGTCTTGAAGGGGGCATCAATGCTTAAGTATGGGCCTCAAACCACTGGTGGAGTTTTAAACATGATTTCAACTCCTATACCTACATCCCTGTCTGGAAGGGTTTCAACCTTCTTTGGGGAAAATAATCAGATGAATAGTCACCTTTATTTTGGTGACGGCAGTGGTCCTTTTAAGTTCCTGTTTGAAGGGGTTAGTAGACAGACTGACGGATTTAAATCTATTGATCGCAGTAATAGGGATTCGGGCTTCTCGATTTCCGACTATGTTATAAAGGTGGGATTTGACACTGGTGATGCTGGTAAGTTGTTGTTCAAGGCTTCAAGAACAGAGCAAACATCAAATGAAACATATTTAGGGTTAACCGATGCCGATTTTAATGTAGATCCAAATAGACGTTACGGTCTTTCAACTATAGATCAGATGACAAATAAGCATGAGGGATACAACCTTACGTACACAAATGATATTGATGATAGTAAGAACATCAGTGTGACCATGTACAAAAACTATTACCAGAGGGACTGGTTCAAATTATCTGGTGGTGGAAAAATTATTTCTGCGGTGAATGGCGGCGATGCTACTCAGCAGGGNGTTTTAGACGGTACCACAGATAAAGCTGGATTAACATATAAGCACAACAACCGTGCATATGACTCAGAGGGTATACAGGCCAATCTTAATATCATTGCTGACAATCACAACATCGACATCGGTGTNCGTAGTCATAAGGACAGCATGAATCGCTTTCAACCACAAGATAAGTATGACCAAGTTAGCGGTGCGTATGTGTATCAAAGTACTGTGNCTCCAAGTGGAAGCAACAACAGGTTCGAACAAGCTGATGCTACTACAATTTTCATCGCTGATGCATGGCAGGTTAATGATGCATTGTTAGTTAATGCGGTGTTAAGGTATGAGGATTACGAAACCAGTAGAAAGCAGTATGGAACAGATAGATCGTCAGTTGCCAGCTCAAAAAATCATGAGACAGATATTTTATTACCTGGGTTATCTGTAACATACGACATAAATGAAAATCTTCAGACTCTCGCAGGCTACCACAAAGGTTTCTCTCCATTAGGTGGAGGCGCTGATTCAGACGAAGAGGTTGAAGAAAGTAGCAATTTCGAGTTGGGATTGAGATACGGTGATGATGATCTATTCGTAGAGGGTATTTATTTTTATAGTGATTTTTCAGATAAGTCCGAGCTTTGCTCAGTAGGTAGCCCTTGTAGTAATGGTGCGACAGCTGGTTCATATGTAACTGGCGAGGCCGAAATATCTGGTCTTGAGTTACAAGTGATTAACACCTTCCAGGGTGATAACTACTCAATACCATTTGCATTAGCATACACCTACACAAAAGCTGAAATAACTGGAGATAATAATGCCTCTGGGTTCCAGGATGGGGACAAACTGCCTCATATACCTGAGAGTGTGTTTAGCATCAGAACAGGTATTGAACACGCCTCTGGATGGGACAACTACGCAATCTTAAAGCATATCGATTCGATGGGAGCCACGACAGGCTATAACAGGACGGGTGGATCGTTTAGTGAAACCGATTCGTTGTTCGTAGTTGACCTTATTTCGAAATACGAATTAGCTGAAAATACTAGTGTTTACTTTAAAGTAGAAAACGCTTTTGACGAGCAACAAATAGTTTCTCGTGCTCCAGATGGAGCTAGGCCAAACAAACCTAGGACAATTTCAACAGGAGTGGTCGTAAACTTTTAGTAAATAAAAAATAAAAATTTTGAGTGTAAGGTTTTCAGCCGTTCTCCATTCGCAAACACATTCAAAACTTTTTCCTGCCACTGCCAAGCACTTTAGGAACCCTCACTCTCCATCGCTTGGCAGCAGCAGGTTTTTTCTTTGATAGCAACTTCACAAAAAACAACCTAACATATAAGTCTTACAGAAATCAATTTGGTTGATTTATATAAAAGGTTCTAAAAAACGTGTTGACGGTGAAGTAAATTTTTTTTTCATAAGACTGTACTTTTATTGAATATGGATTAAAACCTCTAATATTTATCTAAAAATTAGATTAATTAATTATCATATTTGGTAAATTCAAACAAAGATTGTAATAAAAATCTTGCCTCAGTTTATATTATTTAGATAGCCAATAATTAAGTACGTAAAGATTCATTAACAAGGTCCCATGGTATTTAGGAGTTAAAAAACCAGCAGATCATTTCTTTAGAGATCTCCCTATTTAAGCGGAACAATTTAATTAAAAAATTCTTGTTTCTTTAGACTTGGTTTCTAATTCATTTATTGCAACACCAATTTTATTTAGTAATTCGCTAGCTGCAATTCTGGAGGAGTTTTCCTCTAAGATTTTTTTTGCTGCTGAAGTGTGTATGAATGTGGCTAACTCGGCAGGCATTATGCAATTTTGAGCCAAAAATGCACCAGCTATACCTGCAAGGATGTCACCGGTTCCACCAGTCGCTAATATACTATTAGAGAAATTATTTATAAAGGTAGGGTTTGGTCCCACAAGTGTTCCTGGACCCTTTAAAATCCACTTCCCTCCGTATCTCTCATGTAATAAGTTTATTTCCGTAAATCTATCCTTTGTTAATTCATTATTGCCTAATAGGACTTTAGCCTCTTCAGAGTGTGGAGTTCCAATCCAATAACCATTTCTTTTTTTCGGCTTGTGTCTTGCTAACCATCTCAATGCAAAGGCATCAAAAACTAAAGGAATATCGCTTGACCATAATATATCTAGGTGCTTCTCTGCCAATACTGTTAATCCTGATCCTGCTACCACGACGTCAACGTTTTCTAACGAACTTTTGAAACTGTTTAAGTCAGGTTTAATTCCTATTAATTCCATGGGTCTTGATGATAGATTTGGTGTACAGATAAATACTTTACCTGTTCCTGCCTTGACGGCTGCTAATCCTGCTAAAAAACCTGCGCCTTGCATTTCACCCCACCCCCCGAGGATTAGTACTTTTCCTGTAGAACATTTATGTTTGATCGGGGATCTTGGTTCTAGATCAAAGGTTTTTGAGGACAGTAATATTGCCGAAGAGCACTCTTTAGTTTCGTGATTGCTGGTACCTAGGTTATCAAATAAGAGATGACCCACATAGTCTGCAGCTAACCCTGTGTAACAACCTTGTTTCCGGGTTAATAACATTAAAGTCATATCAGCTCTTACAGATTTTCCAAAAGNCANANCAGNANNNNGAATTTAAACCAGATGGAATATCTACCGAAATCACTGACGCATCCTTTTCTTTCGCTGAGTTAATAAAGTTAATAGAATCTAGTATGTCGTCTTCAGGACTTCTTGAAATGCCAATTCCTAATAATCCATCGATAATATAGTCCTGACTTCCAAAATGTTTTAAGTTCGGGNTTCTATTTGTTATAGATAATCCAATATTTTTTGANAAGTTCATTGCTAATTGCGAATCATTTTTTATGCTGGTTACGTCTGTTTTTATGCAAGTTACCTCGCAGCCCTCCAACTTTGCAAAACAGGCTGCAATTAAGGCATCTCCTCCATTATTTCCAGGGCCAATAAAAGCCCATATTCGTCTTCTCCCTGTCTGCTTTATTTGATCCCATATTGCCAACCCAGCTCTCATCATAAGTAGGAATCCAGGCGATCCTGATGCTATTACTTCCCGTTCTAAACTTATTGCNCCTTTCCTGTCATAAANTTTCATCAATATCCTTAAGTNATAAAATACTTNTATTTGTAATAGTTAAGGTTGAAAAGAAACCAATCAATCCACCAAAAACACCGCCCCAAACTACAAGCCAGCCTAAATGTTTATCAATCATGTCTTTAATAATTTTTTTTACCTCATCTGGTTTGAGTTCGTTTAACCTTCCTTCTATAANTTTTTCAATACTATTTTTTAGGTGCTTTGGATCTGCGACTTTGTTTTTATTTTCTTTTTGAAAAAATTCATCTACTACGCTGTTTAGTTTTGTTTTAATTGGTTCTCTAAGCGGGTCTAATGCTTTTCTGCCTCCNAGCATACTTAACATATTCCCCAAACTCGATTCCTCTATGGCATCAACAAGACTCTGAAAAACTTTTTCAGAGTCTAACGTTTGTTTAATATTTTCTTCAGTTCTTAGAAGATTCTCATCTANAAATACGTCAATTTGGTTCTCTGAAAAAAAATGGTCAATAATAACTGTTTTTAAGTCAATTTTTATCCTTTCAAAGTTCAACGGAATTATTCCTGAACCGTAAAAAAAAGGGATTTTTTCAAAAAGCATATGTATTGCNAGAGAGTTTGTAANTGACCCAGAGAGTGCGAATAGCCCAGTCATAAACAAGACNGTATTATATTCGGGAATAAAGCCCNNTATGATCAATACCAAGGCAAAACCGTTAGTGCATAANCTTTTGTTCATTAAATAATCCATATTTTATAAAGAGAATATATAGTTTAAACCTAATTTTTTTTTATTAAAAAGGTATAGTTAAAAGTAGTTGTATTATATAAAAATTACTATATTTAGGTATTTTCGTGTGTGNGTTNACAGGGGAACTGGAATGATAAAAGTTTTTGGCAGAGTAAAATCTAGAACATTTAGAGTTGTTTGGCTTCTCGAGGAATTAGNACTTCCTTATGAATTAAATNAGATAGCTCCGCGTTCTGAGGAAGCACGANCAATTTATAAAAATGGAAAAATTCCCTTTATTTTTGATAAAAGTGANCTTGTTACTGACTCCGTTGCGATACTAATTTATTTGTCTGATAAGCACAGTGCATTAACAGAAGCTGTTGGAACCAAAGAACGTGCAAATCAAGATTCTATGATATTCCGGATTCTAGATGAATTTGAGTCACTTTTGTGGGTTACTGCAAAACATAGTTATGTATTTNCCGAAGAAAAACGAGTACCAGCCGTACTTGATATTTTGAAATGGGAGTTTGCGAAAAATCAAGAGAAATTTCTTAATGAGTTTTCGTTAAGGAATTTTGTTTGTAATGAGAAGTTTTCAATAACAGATATATTATTGACACATTGTTTAGATTGGGCTGAGGCTATGNAACTAACTATCTGTGAAGATTTTATTGAATACAAAGAAAGAATTATGGAAAGGCCTGCTTACAGAAAAACGATCTCATTGAGATAAATAACTGATTTTGTTAAACTAAAGCAATGAAANTTGATTTCAATACNTTGATTGCCACAACAAAAAAAATACTGTTNAGTGCTTCNTTCTTTTTTTTGGGTAGTCTTTTTATTCTTCAGGTATTTTTTTGGCAATATACAGGGATAATCTGGATGACTATGGTGACCGTGTTTTTGGTTGTCCCAGTATTAGATTTTATGGTGGGAAAAAATAGNGAAATNGGTCTTTCCATCTTNGGAAGAATTGCANCTTGGATTCCTAGATTATACGTAACTCTCTATTTTGGAGTCGTTGCTTTAGTTTTTTCCAGNATGAATACTGGTTCTNTTTCNGAAATNATTTGCACTGCTCTAGCATTGGGAACCATTGGAGGTGCTGTAGGTATNAATTTAGCCCATGAGCTCATGCATAGGAAAGGACAAACGGACAGGCTTTTGTCATGGGTTGTAATGTGTTCAATGTTGTATGGACATTTCACAGTAGAACATATACGTGGACATCATGTTAGGGTTGCAACTTCAAAAGACCCAGCAACAGCNAAGAGGGGGCAAACTTTATATTCGTTTTTTTTGCAGTCCATAGTTGGTTCATTTAAACACGCTTGGAAATTAGANGGGATGAAGTTCGAAAGACACAGAAGTATTTTTAAGAACAAGATTTTTTTATCCTTAACTGGATCCTCTTTTTTCTTAAGTATTGTNTGGGTCGTCTTTGGACCAGAAGTTTTGATGGTCTATATTGGGAGTTCAGTCTGGGCAATTCTTTTACTTGAGGCAACAAACTACATCGAGCATTACGGCTTGCTTCGAAAAAAGGATAAAAACGGTAGTTATGAAAGCGTTGGAGAAGAGCATTCATGGAATGCTGACTTTTCTNTAAGTAACTGGATTCTTTTGAANTTACCTTGGCACTCAGATCACCATAAGTGTATGAACAAGCATTTTAATCACCTGCAGAGTTGTCCTAGTGCACCTCAATTACCTTTTGGCTACCCTTTAATGATTATTCTATCATTTTGCCCATTTATTTTTATTCCGTTAATGGAAAAGCGGTTAAATACATACGGGTTTTAAAAGACATCCAGTTTTAAAAATACANATTAAACCTAAAAAGTAAAAGAATATCANTGNTTGTTTTTTAGCAAAAAAGGCATANTTNTTGCTNANANTAAGTACCTTACTTTTTAGGAGAGAGTAAATGTACAAAATNAAGAGNATCCTTNTTTTNTTAAAAAACCAATGGTTAGATTATTTCTTACTAATTTTAATAAGTTTTAGCTTGATTCTAGCGGCACATTCGTTTTCGATAATCGTGTGGGAAATAACTGAAAAAAAAGAACCTAGCTTATCAAAGCAAGAAATAATTCTCGTTCAAGGGAAAAACTTTAAGAATGGTCCTATTGAAGAAGAGGGTGAGTTAAAGGAGCAGAAAACCCCCTAATGTCAGGACAAAAAGTAAAACAATTAAATTGCACTTAAAAGCTTTTTGATTCTGATTGGTAATGTCTTGCTTTTTGATTTAGTTAGGCTAACCCATACTATGGTTGCTGTTCCTCTAGCAGATAGTGTTCGAACATTATTTTCACATTCAAGGTAAAGCTCATGGATTAGGTCAACGCTTGTATTTCCAATAGAACTTAAAAAGGTATCAACTGAAATAATTGCAGGCTGTTTTATTGGAATAATAAATTCACAACAAGCATTTGCCAAAACAAAACTTTCATTGTCAGCACCCAGATTTATTCCAATTGATTTTAACCAGTTCACTCTGGCCGTTTCAAAATAACGGAAATACATTATATTATTTACATGTCCAAGTGCATCCATGTCTCCCCATTGAGTATTGAGTTTACTTTGATGAATTTTTCTGATTTTGGTTGGAAACAGTAATTTCATCCTTTTAACATAGCACTTAAGTTAAAATAAAAGGTATGAATAGACTTACAAAAGCAAACTTTTACTTAAAAACTTTTGGTTTATTTAAAATACCAATGATTTTTTTTGTAAACCCAAAAATACTCAATCTTACTGAAAAAGAAATTAGGGTAGGGATTGATTTAAACTGGAGAACAAAAAATCACTATAAATCAATGTATTTTGGGGCGCTTGCTATAGGAGCCGATGTTTCGACTGGAATTTTTGCCTTACATCTAATGAAAAAAAGAGGAGTTGAACTTGACCTATTATTTAAAACCTTCAGTATAGAGTTTTTCAAACGGCCAGAAGGAAGAACAGTTTTTACATGTATCGATCATAAAAAAATAACTGACCAAATTTCTGAAGTTATTCACAGTCAACAAAGAGTTAATCAAGAGGTGAGTGGATTTGCAGTCACTCCAGCAATAAGCACTGATCCTGTTTGTAGATATAAGATGACTCTGTCATTGAAACAAAAATCGTATTGACTTAGTCTTACCGATTACGCAAAGTTCCGTTCAGCGTGTATTCTAGTACGTCGACAACCTGTGATAAGTTACTTGTTGTAGCTAATGCTGCAGCATCAATTTCCTTCAAGGCATGTTGGTGCTCTGAGTTGTGTATTATCACTAACGGTTTTCCCATTGCTGAAGCGTATCCAGCATCAAACGCTGCATTCCATTGCTTGTATTTTTCGCCGAACCTCACGATAACCAAATCTGCTCTCTCAATTGACGTTTTGGTACGAATTGCATTTAGTTTTGCACCTTTATGGTCGTACCAAAACTTATCTTTCTCTTCCCCCATAATTATTACTCCACAATCGTCCGATAGACTATGGTTTGTGACAGGTGAAAGAAATTGAATATCCAAACTTCTATTCTTTGATTCTTCCTGAAGATTTTCTCTCCAATCAGTATGGATTTCTCCTGACAGGTAAACTGTAAATTTCATAATAATTCCTTTTAAGATGATTTCTAGATTTTTTGTCCCTGCTTAGCTAAACCAACTCCAGCTTCAGCATAGATATTAAAGGCGTAAACACCTAAACTATCAAGTTCTGATACTTCCTCATCAAATCTTGCAACAGCATAAATCTTACACCTAATATTAAGATTAGTTATATGTTTTGCAGCTTCAATATTACTTCGGTGCTTTGGCATTGCTAGGATAATTAAATCCACATTTTTTTCTTTTATGTGTTTCCAAAAATCCAGATCGCCTGCATCTGCATTAGCTACATTTCTTTTTTCTGATCTGTGAAGACTTACTTTTTTTTCATCATGTTCTACACCAATAATTTCTTCTTTTTTATAAATTTTTTGTAGTTCTTCAAAGGCCCCAGTCCCAATTCTACCCATTCCGATGACAAGCACCTTAAAATCTTGGTTTTTGATTGACAGGTTTTCTTTATCCTTAGGGTTTGACTCTTCAAATTTACATAAATAGTCATGGTATCGCTCATAGATGATTTCGGAATTTTTTTCTAATGGGGTAATGATTAAAAAACTTAAACTAACTGCGATTGCACTTATGGTCAACCATTCAGGAGATAGTAAGCCTTGAGAGGTTCCCAAGGCTACTACAATTAAAGAAAACTCGGAGTATGTCATCAGAGTAATAGAGCTAAAAAGGGCCGTTCGTGAACGGAAATTTATGAAACTTATAGAAAAGAAATAGAAAAAGCCTCTTGCAATTAAAAATACCGTCAACACAAGAGCGCTTCCGAATAAGGGAATTGAGATATTGCTATTAATTCCTATTGTTAGAAAAAAACCAACAAGTAAAAATTCTTTTATCGAAAATAATGCTTGACCAATTTCCTCGCATTTGGAGTGTCTATTTATCAAAGCGCCTAGTATAAGCGCTCCTAGTTCGCCCTTAATACCAACGGATTCAAAGAAACCATACCCAACAACTAAGGCCAGAAATAATCCAAATAATATTAGTAATTCATCATGCCCAATATTATCTAAAATTTTAAAAATTATGAATTTTACTGGAAAAATTAAAATTAAAATTAGAAAGAGTGCATCAATAGTTGGAAATTTTATTTCAGTAAAAGCTAGTAAAAATGCAGCAACAATATCCTGAATAATCAGAACGGAAACTACTAGCTTCCCGTGAAAGGATATAATGTCACCCTTGGCATCGAGTGCTTTTACAGCAAATACAGTGCTTGAAAAAGATAATGCAATAGCTAATAGGAGAATTCCAAAAAAATTTAAATTATGATGGTCTAAAATTAGCGTGTTTATTAAAAACAACCCCAGAACCAGAAACCCAGCATTAATAAGTATGTTAGTGATGGAAACGCTTATTACCGTGGGCTTAATTAATTCTCTTATATCGAGTTTCAACCCTACAAAAAATAAAAGTAAAGCTATACCAAGGTCGGAAAAGGTAGTTAAATCTACAGCGAGGTTAAAACCAAGTCCATTAAAGATAAATCCTGCCGCTAAAAAACCGATCATGGGAGGCAATCCGCTTTTATAGCAAATAAATCCACACGATATTGCAAGAGAAAAAAGGATTATTAATTGATCCACGTTTTTAAAACAATTAACCAAAATTTATGTAGTACTATTTGATCATAGCATGATTAGTTTTTTGTGACTTTATTGTTGCAAGGTTAAAAAATAGGGTTGTTTAAAAAGTAGGAAGAATAAAAAGAGACCAATTATGGAATACAGAAAACTTGGAAAGACGGGCTTAAAGATTAGCGAGTTGTCATATGGTTCATGGGTAACGTTTGGTAATCAACTCGATGTGAAAAAAGCCTCTGAATTAATGGCTTATTGCTTTGACAAGGGGATTAATTTTTTTGATAATGCCGAGGCATACAAACAGGGACAGTCAGAGGTTATTATGGGAGAAGTAATAAAGAAACTTAATTGGACACGAGATTCCTTTATCGTATCAAGTAAAGTATTCTGGGGAGGGGAAAGACCTACTCAAAAAGGACTAAGCCATAAACATATTAAAGATGCCTGTGAAAACGCTCTATCTAGATTGCAGGTTGATTACCTAGATTTATTTTTCTGTCATAGGCCTGATCCTGATACCCCGATAGAGGAGACCGTCAGGGCAATGCACACGTTAATACTTCAGGGAAAGATATGTTACTGGGGAACATCAGAGTGGTCTGCGGTCCAAATTAGTGACGCTTTTAGAATTTCAAGAGAACTTGGTTTTACACCGCCCACAATGGAACAACCTGAGTACAATATGTTTGCGAGAGATAGAGTGGAAAGAGAGTATGTGTCATTGTTCGAAAACGAACTCCTCGGCACAACAACGTGGAGTCCACTAGCGTCTGGATTGCTTACTGGTAAATACAACCATGGAATGCCAGATGACACTAGGACAAGTTTGCCTAATTACGAGTTTATAAGAAAAAGATTTGAATCAGATGATTTTAAAAAACGATATGAAACGGTAAAAAAGCTTACTGAACTTTCGGCTGAGGTTGGAATTTCCTTAGCTAAACTATCAATCTGTTGGTGTCTCAGGAATAAAAATATTAGCACCGTTATTTTAGGGGCGTCCAAAAAGAGTCAATTGGAAGAAAATATTGATGCAATTAATCATAAAGAAAAATTATCGGATGACGTTCAGAAAAAAATCTCTATTCTTCTCTCATAACGATCCTAATCAATAAAGTATTGACTCACAAAAATGTAACTTACAAATTTTTTAAAAGAAAGCACAAGTCTAACAAAAGGATGCAGTGGCATTGTGACATTTTCTTTAAATAGAATTCTTTTACTGTTATCAAAAGTTTTAACTGATAATTTTGATTTTAAATTTCTTATAGTATTTCTTTCCACGTTCCTTACTTTTTACACAAGGAAAGAAGTGCAGGCTCTTTTATAAATTTGGACAACCCAGCCCTAGAAAAAAATAAAGACTTTTTAACGATAGCCAATAGCAAATAGTTATCTATTTACTCCATGAAGTAAGGGGATGGTATTTTCGGCTTAAGCTGAGACAGCAGGTAGGAAGTGAATTAAATATGTATGTAGGAACAGATACGTTTTCGTTGGTACTGCCCTCAGCCAACTTGAAAATTCGACTGAACAGGTAGACTGATCCCCAGTTAAGTTTTAAGAATGTGAGTGTTAATAAGCATAATTAAATATTGAAAAAATAAAAACTAATGATAAACTAAAGGCTGGTGGATTTATTCCAAATTGCCAACCCTTGCATATTGCAGAATTGGCTAAAAAGGAGGTTTTATGAGTAACAACCCTATCGTAGGTAATCCAAAAAAGTCATTTTTTAAGCAGCCATCTTTTGATACTGGTCAGCTAAGTTCCGTTAGTTTTGTGTCGGTGACAGCACATTCGGGAAATTTGTTTGAGAGCTGGTTTTTTGATAACCCCGACAAAAAGTATTTAATTTTTCTTAGTGAAAACGACTATCAAAGACTCACTCGCTCAAGAATTGATAAAAAAGACCTAATTGTTTTTTCCATGAGTTTTCTTTTTGGCAGAATAGACCCTAAATTTATAAAACCATTTTTTAACCTTACGACTATATCAAACAACTTTGATCAATTTGAGATAGCAGTTAAAAATTTCTGTGAACAAGTTAATTAGTAGTATTAATTTTTTATAAATTTTAACGTCATGCGGTCTGACTCTCCAATTTTCCTATAGAGCTCTTTTTCTGGTTCAGAGAGACCTCTTTGGTTCGGTAGCAAAGTCCAAACTCCATTCCTGTGGTTTTTTCTGTCTAACGGGTTGGCGTTGATTTCCGATGAACTAACAAATCGGAATCCAGCAGATTTAGCAATCTGTTTGACGTAATTTTCCGTCATGTAACCTGATTTTATTTGTTGTTCAAGAGAGGTTCCAGCATTAGCTCTATGCTCTACAATTCCCAAAACACCACCAGTACTTAAAGATTTGTAAAAACTATCGAACATTCTATTAATTGTCCCAGACTTAGCCCAATTATGGACATTTCTAAAAGTAAGAACAAAATCAACAGATTTTTTTGTTTTAAAATCGGGTTTCATGTGTGCAATCTCTAATATTTTTACATGTCCATAAGTTTTTTTGTCATTAGCTAATTTATTTTTATAAAGTTTGTTAAGTTTTTGCAAGTAAGGTACTTTCGTGAGGTTTGCATCATAAATAACCGTTACTAGTGAACCCTTATCTTTTAGTAGAGGAGCTAAAATTTCTGTATACCACCCTCTTCCAGGGGTAATTTCGACCACACTTGAGTTTTTTGAAACGCCAAAAAAAGATAGGGTCTCAATGGGATGCCTGTAAACGTCCCTAGCCTTGCTTTTGGCTGTCCTTTGACTGCCATCGATGATTGTTTGCATTTGGGTCATAGAGTTTTGCCCTAGAGCAGACTGTCCAAAGGCGATGATAAAAACTGAAATGTAGCAAAAAATTAAGTTACTTGTTCGCATATTCTTTTCTTTCAAAACCTAAATTACTATGATAGCAGGTTAAGGAAAATATACTTATTATTAGGAGCTTAGATTATAAATGTCGGACCTCCGTTATTATAACTTCTAAAAAACAAAGAGCACAATGTAGCTTCAGTATTGTGCGTATCTGTCGGTTACAATAAGAAAAGCATACAGACTAGTTAAGGGAAAATTATTAATGAAATATCTAAAAATAAAAATTTTCGTTTTATTCGTTTTTATAGCTAGTTTTAGTGGGTTCGCGGCAAGTTGGATACCTGTAGCTAGTGATAACAACGGTGATGAGTTTTTTATTGATGCTGATAGTGTAAAAACTGATAATTCATTGGTAACTTTTAAATACTCTTTATCATCAATAATATTTCTAATTTCTAAGTCGTGATTGATACCAAATTCTGATGTTTCATAAAATGCGTCAAAAAACATATGTTCTATATTATGACTTTTTAAAAAATAATGTATATATAAATTTGTATGTATGTAT
>NYVY01000034.1 GCA_002684875.1 Pseudomonadota bacterium | reverse complement strand
GATTTTGTTTATGCAGGAGGGTTTGAAGGAGTAGAGTTTGATGCGGGCTATCGGATTGGTAGTCATCCAAATGACATAACAACTGTTCCAGCAGACTTTGCGACGGAAGGTGGGTTAGTTGGCACATTTAGTTGGGTTGCACCTACTGAAACATTCACCGATGGAGCCTCGTTTACAGAGGCTGTATTCAATAGGGACAGTTCAAACCTGACCAAGGAAATTAATGACGGTAGCTGGGTAGAATATCAAGTTTCTTATTTTGAAGTTATTGCTCCTACAGAATCGTACACCGTTGAGGATTGGGACGTAGTTAGTTTTGATGGCCTAGATACAAGTGTCATTCTTGATTTATCAGCAGTTGATGCGAACTTTGATGCCGCTGCGATGGCTAATAGTCAGGTTGTTGCTTATGTCGATGGAGCAGAGGGTGTCTTTGGTACTGCTCACGGTGATGTTCTTAGTGGTGATAGTGGACGTAATATTCTTCACGGCGGAGATGGAAGCGATGTCGTTTCAGGTGGGCATGGTCAGGACTTAGTCTCTGGTGGTGCTGGTTCTGATAATGTTTATGGTGGTGCTGGTGAAGATATCCTGATTGATATTGAAGGTGGAGATGAGATTTGGGGTGATAATCAGACGTCTAGTGATAACGCTCCTAAGTATGACGACACCTTTGTGGTTGGTCAGGGTACGAAGGTGATGGATTTTGATTTATCGCCTGATGGTACTGGATTGTCAGGTAGGGCGAATCAGGCCAATGATATTGTGTTTGTTCAGGTAGCTGCTGCGTCACTGGCTGCTGCTGGTTATGGTTTGCAGCAGATTTATGAGTTAGTCAGTGGTACGAATGATGCTGCCTGGAGGAGTTTTGTTCGTGATTTAGAGGTTGAGGTGGTTGCGAGTGATACGACTGGTAGTCAGCCTTATAATGAGATTAGTTTATCGATAGATGGTAATAATGATGGTCAGGCAACTGATTTGGGTACGATATCCTTTTTAGAGGCTGGTACTGGGTCAGGCAATTATAATGCGGTGAAGATGAAGTCTCAGTTAGAAGGGATTATGGCGCAGTTTGAGTCAAGTACTTCGGATAATGCGCATGTCTTGGAGCAGTTCTTTGGGATGGATTCGTTGACTGCTTCTCAGGTTGCCGCTTTGGAGCGTGCTGCTGAGGCTGGAAAGGATGCGGCGGCAGCTGGTGGGGATGTGACGGCTGTCAAAAGTGCGATAGAAGCTGAGTTAACGGGTGAGACTTTTGAGGCAGCGCAGGCGGTTCGTGATGCGTTGACTGCTCAGGTAAATGTAAGTGGTGCAACTCCTTCTGATGTGGTTGCTGCTGCGGAAGCGGTGATAGATGATGTTGTTGATGAGGCGTTGGCTGCAACGGATATGGATACATCTTTGTTTGTACCGGTTGCTGTTGAGGAGATAAGAGAAGGTACTGTAAGAACAGAGGTGATTGAGGATCGTGATGCTGCATTGACGCAGATTGCAGCTGAAGCTGATGCAACTGCTGCTGCTGCTTTACGTGAGCAGTTGTTACAGGTGACTACGATTGTGGATCGTGAGCCTGAGTCGGGCTCTTCTTCGGAGCCAGCACCTGAGGCCATTGTTGTGTTGAGTAATGCGGATGATGTGGTGGTTAGTACTTCTGGTGCAGATGATCGGTTTGAGGTTGTGCCTCAGGTCTTTGTGGATCAGACGGATACTGCTTTGAGTAATCAGGATGCGGGTAAGGATGTGATTGTGGACTTGGATAGTCGTGATTCTTCTGGTGGTTCTGGAGACGGTAGTGCTTCTGCTGGTGAGACTTCTGGTACTGGGGGAAGTCAGGCTTCTTCGGTTGATTTAGATGCTCTTGGTGATGTGGTGTATCTTGAGGGTGTTAATGGTATTGGGGATGTGAACTTTGAGAGACAGCAGATTGGTCGAGAGGGGCAGAACTCTTTGAAGATTACCACTACGGTTAAAGGTGTGGATGAGAATGGTACTGAAGTTGCTTCGAATGCTAGTGAGGTCAATATCTTTAAGCAGTTTGATGCGTTAACGGACAGGTTTGCTATTGAGACTTTGGAGATTAGTGATACGCAGGGCAATAGTGAGTACTGGAGTTTGAGTACTGCGGAGGCGCAGCGTGGTGNTGGTCGGATTCTGGATACGTATATTACGACTGATGTAAGTAATACGGGTAAGGGTATTTTGATTGGATCTGATACTGCTAATGATAAGTATGTGGTCAATGCTGATGCAGATGATAGTGCTGAGATTATGGTGGTTGGTTTTGATGCGAATGATTCGATTGACTTGACTGCCTTTGGTAATGATTTAAGTACTTCTGTAAATGGAAGTGATGTTGAGGTAAGTAANGNCAATGGAGACATTGTAGTGACACTTATTGGACTTGGTGCTNAAACAAGTATNGATGANCAACTGATCGGNNTAGCANCAGNTCCTNAATATAGANNCTGATAAGGTTTTAAAAAAAAATGTTTGAATTAATAAGAGAAAGAAAAAAATTTCTCCTAGTAGTACTACTTTTACTTGTGATTCCTCCTTTCGTAGTCGTTGGGGCGTGGGACCAGTTTAATCCAAACCGAGAGCCAGTTGTTGCAACTGTAGATGGAGTGGAGATTTATAAAAGAAATTGGGAAAATGCCCATCAGAATTTTATAGATAATTTTCGAGCACAAGTGGGTCAAAATATTCCAGACGAACTGCTGAACTCTGACGACGTAAAAAAAGCCACTTTAGATAATATGATCAATCAGGTTATCTTGCGAAAGGTAATTTCAGANGAGCGNATTACGGTTTCAGACGAAGATGTGAGAGCAGTTATTTTGGGGATACCACAGTTTCAAAATGATCAGGGTGCATTTGATTTAGAGAAAGCTAAGAAGGCGCTTAATCGTCAGGGTATGACCACAGCAGACTTTGAGAAACGTTTGAAAGGAGATTTGTCTTTATCATTAGTGCCCGAAATATTATCTTCGTCAAGTATAATCCCAAGGACTGTCGTAAGACGGTTGGCACAGGCACAGAATGAAACTCGTACTTTTGGAGTCAAACTTTTTCCCCTACTTAAATATAGAGCAGATGCAAAGGTTGAAGAGAAAGAAATTAGGAATTTCTTTGATGACAATAAAGATATTTATGTAATGCCCGCAACATACGACATAAATTTTATTGTTTTGAATAAAGATGAAAATGTAGAAGAAATATCTAATGTTTTATATGAGCAAAACAGTAGTTTAGAACCAGCAGCTGAAAAGTTTTCTCTAAAAATACAAACAATCTCAAAATTAGATTTAAATGCTCCCGCTATCTTTGATGATGTCGAAACTAGTAGTCTTAAAGCTTTAAATAGTCCGAAATTTAGACAGGCACTTTTTTCAAAGGATTTTTTGGAGGAAAACTATAACACTGAGTTAATCGAAGTTGAACCTAACCTTTTCATAGCAGCCAGTCTCGAAAAAAAACACGATGAGGTTCCAATTGAGTTTGACGTTGTTAAGGACCAAATATCCTCTGAATTATCTTCACGGAAAATGACTAAATTAGCAAAGGCTGATGCTGAAAAGTTTCTTGATGATACGTCTAAAAATACTTCCAAATTGGGTTCTTTAAAAAAAGTAACTATGGATTATACGCCAACAGAGAATTCTAAACCTGACCAGTATGCTCAACTGTTAGGCAATTATAAAGGACAGCTTTTTTCTCATGACTTAGAAAGAAACACTGGAAATGTTTTTGACCTCGGTTCGAGTGGGGCAGCGGTAGTTTTTTTTCTATCATCAAAACTTGACAAACTGTCTGATAAAAAAGTCATTAAATCCATAGAGAATGTTTTTGCATCGATACAGCAGTATGAATCTGATTTAACCGTAAAGGCATGGATGAAGAGCTTTGAAAAAGATATCGAGGTAATTCGTTATCCTAAGGTTTTATTGATAAATTCAGCTGTTGAGTAATAGATGTCAGCATCGTTTCCGAATTGTTCCAACTTAACTCTTTTGGATTCTCTGATTAACGGAAAATTTTTATTGATTGATTTCTCGTAGAGAGGGTCATAGTGGTTTTTTAGTAAGGCAGTCACAAACGATTCCCACTTCTCGTTTGTTAGAGCATCATTGATTGTAGCGTATTCTTTTTTCCCGATATAGGAAGAAAATTTTTTCATGATTTCCTGTAATTTGGATGAATCTTTTGTAAAGAAATTATAGTCCTTNAGCAAAAATTCGACCCTATTTTCCATAGAAGATTCAATCCATACACAATGAGAGTTTCGCATATTACTTATAATTGAGTTAGGAATATGTCGGTCACCAATCTTTTTACTTTCAGACTCTACGTAGACAATTTTTTCAGGGGTGATTTTTTCCAAACTAAAAAATATTTTCGATTCAAATAGCGTTTGACTTGGCTGAGTCACATTTGGATTGGCCCCTAATAAGGAACCACAGTGACTGGCTAGTTCTTCTAAGTTTATTACCTGACAACCTAAACTACTAAGATGCTTTAAAATTTTTGTTTTTCCACAACCAGTTAAGCCACAAAGAACCCTAAATGAAACCTTGCTTACGAGTTCATCTATAGACCGTACAATATGTCTTCTGTAGGCTTTATAACCTCCATCGATAACAAGAGGTTTCATACCTATTCTCGAAAGAACTGTGGCTAAGGATTTACTTCTTTCTCCGCCTCTTTGGCAATATACAACAGGTCTGTGTGACCTGTCTTTATCTTTAAAAAATTCTTTTAAATGACTGGCTATGTTTTTCGATATAAGGGAGGCACCAAGTTTTTTTCCTTCGAATGAATCCTTTTTGTAAAGCGTTCCGACCACTGCTCTTTCCTCGGAGGAAAGAACCGGTAAATTTATCGATCCTGGAATATGGTCTATCAAGAATTCATCTGGAGTTCGTACATCGATAATATCGTGGAATTGCTCTTTTCTTTCAAGAAGAGATACAATACTGATAGAATTTAAAACAATGTATTGGTANAGTAAGGCCATATGAAAGTTTACAATTTACAGTGTCAGTTTGGACATATTTTTGAAGGTTGGTTTAGGTCAGCAGATGAGTTTGATGCTCAGAGCAATAAAGGAATTCTGTCCTGCCCTGTCTGTGAAGATAATGTTGTAACGCGTCTTCCATCCGCTGCTCATATCCAAAACCCTAAAAGTACTCATAGCTCTAAGCAAAATAAAATGTCTCCTAATAATAACTCCGTGGACCCTGATCTTCAAAGAAAACTTATGGAGGTAGCTCAACATATTTTCAACAACGCGGAAAATGTAGGAGACAAATTTGCGAGCGAGGCTAGAAAAATTCATCAGAAAGAAAGTGAAGAGCGTACGATTTACGGTACCGCAACATTAGAGGAATCCAGAGAGTTAAAAGAGGAGGGAATTGATGTTATGTCAATTCCGACCCAATTAATTAAGAAAAAACCAAAGAGCATACAATAGCTTGTTAGTCTTCCCTTAGCAGTTCATTTATTGCCGTTTTTTTTCGTGTTTGCTCGTCAACTTTTTTTACAATGACAGCACAGTATAAGTGCACTCCATTTTTGGAAGGTAGTGACCCAGATACGACAACACTTCCTTCAGGTACCGTGCCGTAAAGAACTTTACCACTCTCTCGGTCGTATATTTTTGTAGACTTTCCTATAAAAACCCCCATGGATATAACAGAATTCTTTTTAACTATTACACCCTCTACAACCTCGCTACGTGCACCGATAAAACAATTATCTTCGATGATCGTAGGTGCAGCCTGCAATGGTTCTAATACCCCTCCGATACCCACACCACCAGATAAGTGTACATTTTTTCCAATTTGGGCGCATGAACCAACTGTTGCCCAGGTATCAACCATAGTTCCACTTCCCACATATGCTCCAATATTTACAAATGATGGCATCAGGACAGTATTCTCTCCAATGTAACTGCCATACCTAACGACCGCTGTTGGAACGACCCTTGTTTTTAATCTCTCAAAATCGATAGGCTCATAGTTGGCGAACTTGCTTTTCACTTTGTCATAAAATAAAAGGTCACCAGCTTTTATTGGCTCGTTTGAAGAGATCTTAAAACTTAAGAGAACAGCTTTTTTAAGCCATTCATTTACCGTCCAAGATTGACCATTATTTTCTGCAACTCTTGAGGCGCCCGAATCTAGCAGTTTTAAGGCTTCTTGAACAAGCTTTTTATTCTCTTCCTCTTTAAGCTTTTGAGGATTGACCCAAAGATCCTCAATGGCACTTTTTAATTCCGTATCGTTTTGCATAGTTTCCCTTTTTATTATTTTTTTTCTATTTCCACTGTCGTATAGATTCCTCCTCTAACGTTCCATTTGGCTATTATTTTAATGTAACGAGGAGATAATAGTGTATGAAGGTCAGTCATAATTTCATTTGTTATTGCTTCATGAAATCCTGGTATGTCCCTAAAATACCAGAAATAGCTTTTTAATGATTTTAGCTCCACATTTACCTTATTGGGGATATATTCTATCGAAAAATGGGCAAAATCTGGTTGGCCTGTTAAGGGACAGATGCAGGTAAATTCAGGAATCTCAAACTTTACGGTATAGTTACTTTCGGTATTTGGATTTTCAAATGTTTTTAAATTTTTTTCTTTTTTTATTGGCATATTTCAGTTTTCCCCTGACAGGGTATGACTAATTCGTTAAAATAAAACTCATGATATTACAAATGACTGGCTTTCGTTCAGTTTTAGCTAAAGATTGTGTAAAAATACGTGCTACTAACAAAAATTAGACTTTCTGGGTTTAAATCCTTTGTTGATTCTACAGAAATTAAGTTTGGAGAAGGACTAACAGGAGTTGTGGGTCCGAACGGGTGTGGGAAGTCCAATATAGTCGACGCTGTGAAATGGGTTCTTGGTGAATCAAGGGTCACAGAGTTGAGAAGTGGGCAATCAAAAGATGTGATTTTTAACGGTTCTGGAAATCGTGGTCCTGCAGGTAGGGCAAGTGTCGAATTAGTTTTTGATAATTCCGATTCTTCGGTAACAGGTTCTTACTCATCATTTAGTGATATATCTGTACAGCGGACAATTTTATCGGATGGGACATCTTCTGTTTCAATAAACGGTCAACAAGTTAGAAAAAAAGATGTGCAGGATTTATTTTTAGGGACTGGTCTGGGTCCGAGAGCCTACGCTATCGTTGGCCAGGGGTCTATCACTAAAATAATTGAATCACGTCCAGAAGATTTACGTTTTTATCTTGAAGAAGCTGCTGGTGTTTCTAAATACAGAGTTAGAAAAAAAGAGGCAGAAAGCAGGCTCAGAGATAGTAAGGAAAATCTTTCGCGAGTCAATGATCTTGTCGCGGAGTTAGATGACCGAATGGAGGCTCTAAGACTTCAAGCTGATTCTGCTTCTCAGTACCAAGATAAAGTATTAAAAAAAACAAGCATTGAAAATGAAATATTAAACCGAAAAGAGATAAGTCTTAAAGAAGAAGTTAATAAGCTAAATTCATGCTCTGAAAAAAAGAGAACGGAACTTGAAATCACTCAAATTGATCATGAGAGTAAATCGTTAGAATTTTCAAACCTAAAGAATAAACTTTACGAAAAGCAAAATAAAATAGAGCAATTAAACGAGGAATTTTTTAAAGTCAATTCAGAAATTATAAAAAAAGAAAATGAAAACAAACTGCTCGTACAGAGTATTGAGCAACTTTCAAACCAAATTGCTGAGATTGATAGAGAGACTGTAAGATTGGATATCCTTACCAATGACGAATCTATTAAGTTAGCCAATGCAGAAAATAGTTCCCATAATTTAGAAAAATTGTTAGCAAAGTTGGAAAGTGATTTCACTAGTTTTGAAGAGAGGTTAAATCCATTAATTCAAAAATTTGAAAATATTGAGGTTCTTTGTGGCGAATGCAATACTCAAATAGCACTTCTAAAAGCAGAAAGATCTAATATAGAACAAAAAGTTTTACAAGGATCCGAACACCTAAATGAGATAGAGGATAGATTAAACACACTGTCT
>NYVY01000033.1 GCA_002684875.1 Pseudomonadota bacterium | reverse complement strand
ACTGGCGCTGCAATACTTGCTGTAACAAGCAGCAATGTAAAAAAAACGATATACGAGGCTTTTTTCTTTGATGACATTTTCTTTTTAAACTGACTAGGTCCAGAAGAAAAATCAGTACTAAAACCAGAACCATTTAGATTTTCATCCATGGAATTTTTTTTATTCATAGCATCAACACCGTGCTTTCTAAGCGCTTTAGATGAATACCACATAATTTACCTTTGAAAATGAACGTTACCATTTACTTAATCGGCAAAATCCTGAAATATTTAGATAGTATACTTTAGTATAATAAAAAGTCAACTTAAGTATTAGCCTAAATTAGATTTTTACTAAGTTTGTTAAAAATTCAGGCATTTTTATTCAAGGTTACAATGTTTGAAAACAAAAAAATTGAAAACAGGTCTTATCATCGAAGTCTTTGAAACCTTTTTAAGGTCAGGAAAAAGGGTCAAAAAAAGCTCCAAATTGTTTGAAGCTTTTTAAATTATCTCTTTTAACCAGCTCTTTTTCTTCTGTTTCAATAGACCGAAAATAAAAAATATCCTCTTTTCTTATAATAAAATTAAAAATATTGTTCTTAAGTCTTTTATAACCCGTCCTAAGGAACTGGAATTTTTTCGACAAATTATAGATACTATCCGAATCTCTTTCCCTGAAAAGATCAATATTAATTTGTTCTTTATATTTATGCATTAAATAAACGTTTAATCCCTTCAAAACAGTCCGTGATAGCACTTCAGGGTTATTCTCTCTAGAATCATTATTCTCTTTTGTTAAATTAACTGCCATATTTCCTATAGACCCTGCCCACAAACTATTAACACTCCCTGAACATCCTTCTTGAGACCATTCCATTTCTATTTCGGTTAATAATTTTAACCAATATTTTTTTCCAGTTCCTGCTGGAAGATCTGGTTTTATATAGTAATGTTTTAATTCAGGTAAAAAGGTTAAAAAATTAATTTTTTTATTATTGAATTTTATTAAAAAATAATTTGCACCATCTATAAAAAATGCCTCCGATTTGTTTAGGGTTAATACTTTTTCTAAAATTCTCTTTTGCTCACTCAACAACTCACTTGCTGGAAGTGTTTGCAGGGTTGAACCGCTGACATTTACACCTATTTTACATGGCCAAATAATACCCCATGAATCATTTTTTTTTATACTTTGACTTGTACTGAGAGCAACAAAAACTCCCCACGGTATGCTATCTTGGGGACTGAAATATCTTTTTTCATACATGACTTTGCTAATACAAAAAATGATATGATCCTGCTGTTCATCCTTTGCTAATAGTTGTTTTTTTGCCTTTATGGTAGTTAGAAAAAAAAACAAAAGATGGAAGATAAGGTAATATCTGCTTAGGGTGACCTGATTATTTGTTCTTTCTTCAGCGGATGAAATATATATCGATATGTGGTTTTTTTTCATTAATATTGTTATTTTCTTAAATGTTTGAATTAATTATAGGGCTTCGATTTATAAGGGCAAGTAAACGAAATAAATTCCTAAGTTTTATTTCAGTGTTATCTACCTTTGGGATCGGTCTTGGAGTTNCAACCCTCATCATAGTATTGTCAGTGATGAATGGTTTCCAGAAAGAGGTAAGAGATAAGATGTTAAGCGTTTTATCTCACATAGAAATCTATCCTTTAAAAAATGATGAAAAAAGCCTAGAGAGGGTAGCTTTGGATTTAAAAAATTTCCCACAAATTATTGGAGAATCGGTTTTTAGCGAGGCTAAGGCTATTGCTATTGCGGGAGAGAAGATGGAAGGAGTAATTGTCAGGGGTATACAATACAATACCGAGCCAAGGGTAAGCGATATTTTAAAACAAATTATTTCTGGGAACAGCAATGAACTGACAAAAAAAAAATATGCAGTGTTAGTTGGGTCCGATTTTGCCAAGCAGATGGGGGTTTCAGTAGGCGACAGGTTAAAGTTAATGAGTACCGAAATGACTCAGTCAATTATTGGGGTCATTCCAAGAATGAAAAGCTTTGAAATAGTTGGAATATTTAATTCAGGACACTTTCATTACGATAGTAGCTTGATAATAGGCGGTTATGAAGCGGTGAATAGTTTTTTTAAAGTATCGTCAATGAGTGGGGTTAGAGTAAAAATAAAAGATGTCTTAGATGCGCCCCTAGTAAGCTTGGCATTGGAAAATGAGTCTAAGCAACCGCTATTCATAAAAAATTGGACTGACGAAAATAAAAATTGGTTTGCAGCTGTTCAAATTGAAAAAAAAATGATGGCATTGATATTATTTTTGATTATTGCTGTGGCAGCTTTTAATCTAGTTTCGATGTTGGTTATGACAGTTAATGAAAAAAAAGCTACTATTGCAATTCTTCGAACAATGGGGGCATCAAAGACGTCAATAGTTTCTATCTTCTTAGTTGTTGGTGTTGGGTTGGGAATCTTAGGAGTGAGCGTGGGTTTAATTTTAGGAGTACTCGGGGCTCAAAATATAGGTATGATTATTGAGACTTTCGAAATTATTTTTGGATTTGATGTTTTACCAAAGGGTATCTATTTAATAGATTCTGTCCCATCATCTCTTCAGCTTTATGATGTTGTGGTTGTTTCAATTACCGCTGTATTAATGACGTTAATATCAGCAGTTTATCCATGCTACAGAGCCATGAGACTTGAAACAACCGAAGCGTTACGATATGAGTAATATACAAAACCTAGAAACTAGTCGTTCTAACGCGAGTGATCGGGGATATATTGTTGAGGTTAACAATGCAGAAAAAAAGTTTAAATTTGAAAAAAGTTATGTAGTTGCGCTTAGAAAAACCTCTTTTTCTTTAAAAAAAGGAGATAGCTTGGCTTTAGTTGGACCTTCTGGTTCGGGAAAAAGTACTTTGTTACACCTTGTTGGGGGTCTAGATAAACCCTCTAGCGGGGAAATTTTTTTAAAAGGTGAGTTGATAAGTAGTATGGATGACCATAATAGAGGTCGGTTGAGAAAAACTTTAATTGGCTTTGTATACCAATTTCATCATTTGTTACCCGAGTTCAATGTTGTTGAGAATGTAATGATGCCGTTACGCATTAAAAGGGTAAGCAAAAGTAAATCTTACTCTGAAGCTGTTGAGATTTTGGAAAGAATTGGCCTTGTAGATAGAATTAGAAACCAGCCTGCTACCTTGTCGGGGGGAGAAAGACAAAGAGTTGCTATTGCAAGAGCTTTGGTTACCAAACCCTCTTTGGTGTTAGCTGATGAACCTACTGGAAATTTAGACCGAGAAAATGCACAAAAGGCGTTCAATCTTTTAATACGCCTTGTGGAAGAATTTGGATCATCACTTGTAATAGCTACCCATGATATGAAATTAGCAAGCAGTTGTAATGAGATATTTAGTCTTCGATAAGAATGCACAAAGTAAAGNTATTTGATACCCACTGTCACCTTGATATGGTTAAATCTGCNGAGATTGCTATACAGCNAGCAAATCGNAAAGGGGTANAGAGCTTCTTGGTCCCTGCNGTCCACAAGAGAAANTTTTCACTTGTNAAAAAAATAGCACAAGAANACAAAACAGTTTTTTATGTCCTCGGTATTCATCCATGCTTTGTAGAGACCTCAGAACTGACCGACCTAGTCGCGCTAGAATTAGAAATTCAAAGGTGTTTAAGAGATAAAAAGTTTCTCGGTATAGGAGAAATTGGTATAGACTTTTTTCGTAACGATCTAGACAAAGAAAAAATGGAATTTTTTTTTGATGCTCAATTACAGTTAGCGGAAAAATACCGAGTGCCTGTGGTCATGCATATAAGAAAAGCCCAAGACCGAGTATTAAAGTATTACAGAAAGTATACTTTAACTGGGGGCTTAGCTCATGCTTTTACTGGTAGCGCTAAACAATTAACAAATTTTTTAAAAGAGGGAATTCTTTTAGGCTTTGGGGGTACACTCACTTATGATAGGTCAACAAGGATTCGTAACTTATTTCAACTTGTACCTGATCATGGGTATGTTTTAGAAACTGATTCACCTGATATGAATCCGTCGTGGTCAGAAAAAAACGACCAAAATACTCCCGAAAATCTTCTGGGCATTGCAGAAGTTGCTGCTCGGTTGAGGAGCTCAACTATTGAAAAGATTGCGCATCTTACCTCAAGAAATATGAATAGGGTTTTTCCAAGGTTAGCCTTGTTGAGAGATGGAAATGTATAGTCCTACTAGATCCTATAGCTTGGATATCAAGTCAGCAAATGAACCACATAAGTTACATATTCATGAATGGGGTAAACAGAAAAATGAAAAAGTAATACTCTGTCTTCATGGTCTTACTAGATGCAGTTTAGACTTCGGTCCCTTTGGAACATTTTTTTCTAAGGATTACAGGGTTGTCTGTCCAGATTTAGTGGGTAGGGGAAGCTCATCTTGGCTGATTAATAAATCGTTATATCAGATTCCTTTTTACCTAAGAGACATATGTTTTCTGATAGATAGATTAAAATCCGAAGATATTACATTAGTTGGAACTTCCCTCGGAGGTATTTTAGCTATGTTCTTATGTTCAAAAAAAACTATTTTTTCTGATTCTTTTTTTTTTTCCAGAGACGATGTAGTCTCTTTAGAAGAGATAAAAGAAAAAACTAATTTCAGTAAGCTGATATTAAATGACATTGGAGCAACAGTAAATTTCAGGGAACTTTTAAGATTAAATTATGCAACGAGCTTTGATAAAGAGTTTTACAGTTCAGAGAAAGAAGCAGAAAAATCAGTAAAAAAAAATTTCAGGGAGTTTGGACCTCATTCTGATGCTGAATGGAAGTTTTTAACTCAGTCATATATCAGATTGGATTCAGAGACTAGAAGGTTTGTACCTCATTTTGATCCAGGAATTCTTAACCCCTACGGACTTCCAGCTATCTTCAACGAGTTATCCTCTATAGGAATTCAAGCACTTCCAGATTTGGATTTGTGGGAGGTTTTTGATCAAATTTGTTTACCTACACTCTTGTTAAAAGGGGCAGAGAGCTCGATTTTAAAAAAAGAACTTGCAAATGAAATGACAGAGAGAGGCCCAAAGCCTAAACTCGTAGAATTTCAAAATGTTGGACATGCACCAACTTTAATCGATCAGAACCAGCTATACGTAGTGAAGAATTTTTTTAATTCCTAGGCCATACGGGGCGTAATAAACATTACTGCCATCCCACCTTATCTGCTATTTTTTGGGCTACAAACTGAGTTGACCCAATTTTTTCAATGTCAAGGTCATCTCTTTTGAAGTCCCCGAGATTCTCTAATATTTCATTGTTGGTCTTCTTAGTCGTAACAACTGGCCATTCATTATTGCCTTCAGCAAAAATTGCTTGAATTTTTGAGTCAGTGAGAAAGTTAAGAAAAAGATTTGCATTCTTGACATTTGGCGCAGTTTTAACGACTCCAGCACCTGTTACGTTGATGTGAGTTCCGTATGAATCTTGATTTGGAAAAACAAATCCAACGTTTTTTAAAACATCTTTATCACTTGGATTTTTCGATCTCATCAACCTTATGAGATAATAACTATTGGTAAAAGCAACCCCACACTCTCCTCGTCCGACGGCTTTTATTTGATCGGTATCTCCGCCTTGGGGTTTTCTNGCTTGATTATAGACAAGTTTCTTTGCNAGTTTCGTTGCCTCAGNTTCTCCTAAGTTTATTATAAAACTGGAGAGNAGGGATAACATATANGGNTGAGTAATTGACCTNCTACAAAANTCNCCTTTAAAGANTGGTTTTCCGATATCTAAATACGANTGAACATCATTTTTTTTAAATTTTTTTTTGTCGTANACAATGATTCTTGCCCTNACNGTTAAACCAACCCATTTNTCACTTGNGCGAAGTGNAGATGGTATTTTNTGNTTTAATAATTTGTTAGTGTAAGGTTGGAAGTAGTCGCTTTGGCTNGCTCTCCACAGTCTTGCTGCGTCTGCNAGTATTAGTACATCTGCGGGACTATTTGGAGATTCATTCTTTAGNCTTTCAAGTAGAATTTGATCTTTAGCTGANATTTCTCTTACTTTTATACCAGTCTTTTCGGTAAACAGTTTGTAAATTTTCTTATCGGTNGNGTAGTGTCTCGATGTGTATACGTTTACGATGTTTTCCGCACACAAAGATGTAGAAGTGAAAAAGAGAAAGAAGCAAGCTATACGATTTAAATTCATTTATATTCCTTAATTATTTACNNTTACTTTAATAGTATTGATAATCATTTTCAATANCAAAAATGTTTTTTNAAAANAAATGTCATATACTAANNNNAANTNTTTTNAAAAGATGAATNAAATGTTTCAGAAACCTTACCTNACATTAGANGATGCAANNCNTGTNTTAAATAATTGTAAAGACGAAGCAAAAAAAAATGCATGGAAGGTNGCTGTGGCAGTATGCGANGACGGNGGCCATCTTATGGTTTTTGANAGAGGTGATGACGTACCCCAAATATCCTCGGGTATCGCAATTAACAAAGCTAGAACTGCAGCAATGGGACGGAGAAACTCTGGCATTTATGAAGATCAGATTAATTCTGGTAGAGGTGCTTTGGTAACTGCCCCAGAGGTTAAGGCTTTGATGAAAGGNGGCGTTCCTATAATGTTTCAGGGTTTTTGTATTGGTGCTGTTGGCATATCGAATTTAAAACCAAATGAGGATGAGCATATTGCGGTCACTGGTATAGACCAGTTCTTATCGGGTAAAGAANATTAAGAAAGATTGTTTATTTTNATTTTCCACTCACGTGGACCAGATGAATGNATNGAATCTCCATTTGAATCAACAGCAACAGTAACTGGCATGTTTTCNACNGTAAATTCAAAAATTGCCTCCATGCCTAATTCGCTAAAGGCAACAACNNTGGAGNTTTTAATNGCTTTNCTCACTAGGTATGCNGCACCTCCAACTCCCATAAGATAAGCAACTTTGTGACGTTTGATTGANGCTATTGCATCATTACCACGTTCTGCTTTTCCNATCATTGCGATAAGCCCTGTTTGAGTCAGAATACGGTCGGTAAANTTATCCATCCTAGTNGCAGTAGTAGGGCCAGCAGGACCAACNACTTCGTCCCCNGTAGGATCTACTGGTCCGACATAATANATTACTTTATTTTTTAAATTTACAGGTAATGGTTGATTCTTATCCATTAAGTCGCATAGTTTTTTATGAGCNGCGTCCCTGCCTGTTAANAATTTTCCNGATAAAAGCAAACGATCACCAGTCTTCCAAGTNGACACTTCATTTTTTGTAAGTTTCNCNAGGTCAACCATTTTAGCGCTGTTCAAGTCTGGCTTCCAATTGATGTTTGGATAGTCNTCTAATTTTGGCGGGATAAGGTTAGCAGGCCCGCTTCCNTTTAATGTAAAATGAACGTGCCTGGTTGCTGCACAATTTGGTATTAGTCCNACAGGAAGATTTGCAGCATGAGTCGGGTAATCGAGAANCTTNACGTCTAAAACNGTTGTCAGTCCNCCNAAACCNTGTGCGCCGATTCCAAGNTTNTTCGCTTTGGTATAAATATCAAGTCGTAGTTCCTCTAATTTATTTTTNGGACCATCTTGAAGTAACTCTTGAATATTTATNGGATCCATTAAAGATTTTTTGGCTAACAAAAGTGCTTTTTCTGGCGTTCCTCCAATTCCTATTCCTAATATTCCAGGTGGACACCACCCAGCACCCATTGTTGGTATTGCNNCNATAATGGTATCAACAATCGAGTCGCTTGGGTTGAGCATAAATAATTTAGATTTTGCTTCAGATCCTCCCCCCTTTGCAGCGCATATGATCTCGAGTTCNGAACCTTGTGTAAAGTCATAATGGATNACTGCNGGAGTATTATCTCCAGTATTTTTNCGAAGTGAGGTCGGNTCTTTCAAAACTGATGCCCTGAGTGGATTAGTCTTATTNAAATAGGCTNTTCGTACACCTTCGTTTATGACNTCGTCAAGCGAACTTTCATTAAAGTCCANGGANCAATTTTTNCCAATTTTCACAAATACTGTTGCTATTCCAGTNTCTTGACAGATNGGCCGTTTTCCAATCGCACAAAGTTTGCTGTTTGTCAGTATCTGACCCANNGCATCTTTAGCGTTAGGAGATGTTTCCTTTTTATAGGCTCCGTATAGTGCGTCTATAAAATCTTTAGGATGGTAGTAACTGATAAACTGAAAAGCATCACAGATGCTTTCAACAATATCTTCTTGCTTTATCATATAATTCCCCATTTTTATTAGATGTTACTCCAATATTTTCATTACAATAACAGATAGGCTAAGGTTTTTAGGAGGATTTTATGTCTCAAATAGAATCGAACTTAACAGAAAAACGCATTTTTACTCCAAGTGCACACTTGGTTCAAAATTCTCGAGTCAAAGGTATGAAGGAATACCTTAGCCTATGTGAGGCTGCTTCTGAAAATTATGAGAAATTTTGGGCAAATCTTGCGATAAAACACATCGACTGGAAAAAAAAGTTCACAAAAATTTTAAATGAAGAGAATGCGCCATTTTATAAGTGGTTCGAGGACGGTAAATTAAATGCTTCTTACAACTGCATTGACAGAATTGTAGAACAAGGGCAGGGGGAAAAAAACGCCATAATTTTTGAGAGTGATGACGGTTCCGTTTGTGAGATCACTTATAAAGAATTACTCAAAAGAGTTTGTAGACTGGCAAACGGTATAAAGAAACTCGGTTTTGAAAAAGGGGATAGAGCAATAATTTATATGCCTATGTCAGTTGAAGGAATTGTCGCAATGCAGGCGTGCGCGAGACTTGGAATTACGCATTCAGTTGTGTTTGGAGGTTTTTCATCTAAGAGCTTAGAAGAAAGAATTATTGATATTGGTGCATCGCTAATTTTTACTGCAGATCAGCAAGTAAGGGGTGGAAAAAAAATTGCTCTTAAAAAAGCGGTTGATGAAGCAATAAACAACAGTGGATATTCGAGAGTAAAAAAAGTAGTAATTTACCAGCGCACGAAAGAAAAAGTTCAGATGACTGACAGGGATATGTTGCTAGATGATCTGATAAAGGGTGAAGATGACTTTTGTGAGCCGGTGTTTGTGGATTCAGAACATCCATTATTTGTTTTGTATACTTCTGGATCAACTGGAAGACCAAAAGGGATTCAGCATTCTACTGGTGGATATCTTTTACAGGCAATAATAACGATGCTTTACACATTTGATATAAAAGACGAGGATGTTTTTTGGTGTACAGCAGATATCGGATGGATAACAGGGCATACCTATGTCGCATATGGTCCATTAGCAACGGGTTCTACCCAATTAATTTTCGAAGGTATTCCAACTTATCCTGATGCTGGACGATTTTGGAAAATGATTCAAAAGCATAAAGTCAGCATTTTTTATACTGCTCCAACCGCAATAAGAGCTTTGATAAAAGCTGCAAGTATCAGTAGCTCGGTATGTCCAACAAATTATAGACTTGAAAGTCTGAGAGTTTTGGGAACTGTTGGAGAGCCAATTAATCCAGAAGCATGGATGTGG
>NYVY01000032.1 GCA_002684875.1 Pseudomonadota bacterium | reverse complement strand
TTGTTTAGCTAATCTTTCTTTTTTTTCTTTTTCTTTCTTTTGTTTAGCTAATCTTTCTTTTTTTTCTTTTTCTTTCTTCAGGCCAATATTATTGTTTTGGGAAGTGGAAATATCAGTTGCACTGTTACCGTTTTTTTTGATCACTGATGGTATAGGTTTATCGAATTGATTCGAAGACTCTTGCTTGGTTGTTTCGTTTAACTGTTCCCCTGCCCAAAGCTCGGCTTGAACATAGACAACTTTTTCTTTTTGATTATTTAGAAAGTAGTAGATAGAAACGATTATGCATAGATGGAGAAAAATAGAGGCAATCAAACCAAGAGTAAAATCTCTTCCATTGTTTGAATTACTTTCGTTCACGTCGGTCGCTGCGTATTAGATACCAAGATTTTTTTTCTTCACAAGAAGTCCAACTCGTGAAATGCCATTCATATTTAAAGCCTCAATTGTCTCAAGTACTTTGTTATACGTCACAGTTTTTTCGGCCGAAATAACTACAGCTAAATTCTCTTCAGCGTTCACTACCTCTTTTATTTTGTCAACTAATGTTGATTTTGTGACGGTTATTACTTTTTTGTCTCCAGTTAATTTGATTTTAAATAATTCATTTTTTCTAATTTCAATTGTGACGACCTTTTCTTTTTTTGGCGCGGTTTTACTTACTTCAGGTAAATCAAGAATTCCTGTTGTTATTAAGGGTGCAGTAACCATGAAAATTACTAATAAAACAAGCATAACGTCAATGTAAGGAACTACATTTATTTCACTCATAATCCTTTTTTTATTCCTTCTATTTAATCTATAAGTCAATATGGCTGCCTCTGCAAAATGTTTGAAAATTCTTCGATAAAAGTATCAAATCTTGTGGATACTTTCTCAACTGTTGTGGAAAAATTGTTAAATGCGATAACTGCTGGTATTGCGGCCAGCAGTCCTATTGCTGTCGCTATCAAAGCTTCAGCAATTCCAGGCGCGACGTTAGCCAGAGTAGCCTGTTGAATATTTGCCAGCGATAAAAATGCTTGCATTATTCCCCAAACAGTACCGAATAACCCAATGTACGGTGAAACTGATCCAGCTGTAGCAAGGAATGATAATTTTTTCTCTAATTCATCTAGCTCTTTAAATGATGCAGCTTTTAAAGCCCTTCTGGTATTATCCATAATCGCAGCTTGAGATAAATTTGATTCTTTTCTGCTTTTTATGAATTCGCGCATTCCTCCTTCAAATATATTGGCCATCGAACCGCTTATTTTCCCGCTTTCTATTTTGTTAAGAAGGTCTAAAAGTTCACCTCCTGACCAAAATTCTCTTTCAAAGTCATTGGTATTCTTTTTTACTCGACGAAAGTTTATTATCTTCCCAAAAATTATTGCCCAAGATGATACTGAAATGAACCCCAAAATAGCAATTACAATTTGTACAGGAACACTCGCGTTTGATATTAAAAAAATAATAGATAGTTTACTTTCAATCATTACAACTCTTTCTTTTTTTGTTAGTATTGCCTACTTATTTTCTGAATCAGTTCTAAGAATACTCTCATTTGCAAAGTGATCTATTCCTCTTCGAGTTGCAATCCGACCTTTTGGAGTCCTCTGAAGGTGGCCTTGTTGAATTAGATAGGGTTCAATAATATCTTCAATAGTATTTTTGGTTTCTCCTAGTGTTGCTGCTAGATTCTCTACGCCGACTGGCCCTCCATCAAATTTTTTAATAATTGCTTGCATTAGAATGTGGTCCAAGGAATCAAATCCTTTATGGTCGATATCTAGTGACCCTAACGCTTTTTCTGAGTTATCTTTAGAAATTACGGAGTCAGATTTGACTTGGGCAAAATCCCTAACTCTTCTGAGAAGCCTATTTGCTATTCTAGGGGTACCCCTTGATCTTTTTGCTATTTCAAACAACCCGTTTTCAGTAAATTCACATTTCAAGAGTTTAGCAGATCTTTCTAGAATTTTTTTTAAGTCGCTAGATTCGTAAAATTCTAACCGTGAAATTAATCCAAATCTGTCTCTTAATGGATTAGTTAACATTCCAGCTTTCGTCGTTGCTCCGACAAGAGTGAATGGTTGCAAGGACATTTGAACAGACTTAGCACCAGGCCCTTCGCCGAGCATTATGTCAAGACGAAAGTCTTCCAATGCTGGATAAAGTTTCTCTTCGATGATGCTACTTAGTCGATGAATTTCGTCTATAAAAAGAATATCATTTTCTTCGAGGTTGGTTAAAATCGCAGCAAGATCTCCAGGCTTCTCTAAAATTGGTCCTGAAGTCGTTTTTAAATTGACACATCGTTCTTCTGCAAGTATGTGGGCGAGTGTCGTTTTGCCCAACCCTGGGGGACCAAATAACAAAATATGATCAATCGGTTCTTTTCTTATCATTGAAGCTTTCACTATAATTTTTATTTGCTCAACAATTTTTTTCTGACCCACATAATCTAAAAGTTTTTTTGGTCTTAAAGCTCTTTCTAACCCATTTTCACCTTCACTAGGGTTGTCACTTATTACCCTCTTGTTTGTTGGCTTAATGTCGTCATAATTAATCATTGTTTACTTAGATAATAATTTTAGCGCTTCTTTTATCTTTTCATGTATAGGTAGCTTATACTCAATGTTCGAAACTGTCGACCTTGCCTCTTTTTCGGAATAACCAAGAGATGTTAATGCCTGTAAGAGTTCAAAGTTACTAGATTTATGAAACTCAGCGTCGTTTATATCTTCAAGCTTCCCATTGAGTTCAAGAATTAACCTTTCTGCAGTTTTTTTTCCTATTCCTGGTATTTGGTTTAGTGATTCTACATCCTTGTTCGTGATAGATACTGCAAGTTCATTTGGAGAGAACGTTGATAGGATTGCCAATCCAACTTTTGGTCCGATTCCGCTAACTTTTATAATTTTATCGAATAAATTTCGTTCAGTTTTCTCTAGGAAACCGAAAAGTTGCTGCGAATCTTCTCTTATATAATGGTAAGTATAAATCCTGAGGTTAGCGCCAATAGCGGGTAGCTTTTGTAGCGTGTTAACTGGGACACCCACTTCGTATCCAATACCACTTACGTCGAGAACGATAAATGTTACGTTTTTTTCAATTAGTTGCCCTGTTAATCTTTCTATCATAGGTCGATTTTATTTAGTTTTCGAGATAGAGCAATTGCTGCTGCTAAAGCATCTGAAGCGTCATTTGATGCTTGTTTTTCTAGTTTGAGGAGATTTTGCACCATAAATTGGACTTGTTTCTTAGAAGCATGTCCGTTTCCTACTACAGTCTTTTTTATTTCGTTAGAGCTTAGTTCAAGAATTGACTCAACATGAAGAGCCATTGCGGCTATTGCAACACCACGGGCTTGCCCTAGAGCGAGTGTAGTTTTAGGGTTAGTATTCAAAAATACTTTCTCTATCACTGAATGGCTTGGACTGTAAGTTTTTAATACTTCTTCCATACTAGTAAAAAGGTTTTTTAGCCTCATACTATCGCTCTGTTCGTTATTTGGCAAAATTACACCACTAGCTTTATACACTAAATTTCTTTTTTCAAGGCTAATGACGCCAAAACCAGTTTTCCTTAAGCCTGGATCAATCCCTAATATAATCATGGCTTAATGCCTAAAATGACGAAAATTAGTAAAAATCATAGCCAATTGATGTTGATTTACGGTCTTAATAACCTCCTCATCCCGGACTGATCCCCCTGGTTGAATAATACAGGATGCTCCACTTTTTGCTATTTCCTCTATGTTATCTTTAAAAGGAAAGAACGCATCTGACGCAACTACTGACCCTTGTAGATCTCTTACGTTATTTTTAGCTTTTTCTATAGCGATTCTTGTAGCGTCAATTCTACTCATCTGGCCAGCACCAATTCCTAAAGTGGCAAAGTTTTTAGCAAATACAATCGCATTGCTCTTAACAAACTTAGATATGTGCCAAGCAAAAAGAGAGCTTTTAAACTCTTCGCTGGTTGGAGTTCTTGAGCTTACGACTTTACAATCTTTTTCAAGAACTCTAACAAAGTCACGTTGCTGTATTAAAAAGCAATCGACTAGTTGTCTTACCTCTAGATCAGACTCTTTGAAATATCTTAGATTGTTGTGAACAAAAATTTTTAAATTTTTCTTTCTTTTGAGTATCTCTCTGGCTCTTGGACTGATTGCTGGAGCTAAAACAACCTCTAAGAAAAAATCTGTTAATCTTTCCGCTAGATTTTCATCAATCTCATGGGATAAGGCTACAATGCCCCCAAAACATGATACTGGGTCACATTTTCTAGCTTGCTCGAATGCATCAAAAAGGTTTGACGCTACCGCTGCCCCACAAGGGTTATTGTGTTTTACGATCACACAGGCAAATTTTTCTAGGCCCTTGATACATTGATAAGCTGTGTCAAGGTCAAGAAGATTATTGAATGAAACCTCATTACCATGTATTTGACTTTCTAAAATATTTGGGACTTTAGGATGACGTAAGTTAACGTAAACATTTCCTTTTTGATGAGGGTTTTCTCCGTATCTAAGCTCCTTGGTTTTTTCCAAATGCAAAAAAAATAGGGAGCTATCTAAATTGTCAGGTGATTCTAAATGTAAATGCGACGATTTGCTACTATCTTCAAAAAAATATTCTGAAATGCTAGCATCGTAGTAACAGGTATGTTGAAAAGCCTTTTTTGCTAGGTTTTTCCTGAATTCTTTATCAATTTTTTCCGCTCTTAATTTCTCAATTATTAGATTATAGTCATCTGGGTCAACTACAACCAGCACATCTTTATAGTTTTTTGCAGCGGCTCGAATCATTGTTGGCCCACCAATATCAATACCTTCAATTATTTTTTTCTCATTGCCTTTTGAATTATTTTTTATCTTTTCAAATGGATAAAGGTTCACAATTACGATATCAATGTGTGGGATATTAAGGCTTTTTAGGGTATTTAAGTGTGAAATTTCGTTCCTGTCTGCAAGAATTCCACCATGAATTTTTGGATTTAATGTTTTTACACGACCATCCAAAATTTCTGGAAAACCTGTGATTTCATCAACTTTTCGAACTGGAATTAAATTGTCTTCAAGTAACTTTGCAGTTCCCCCAGTTGAAATTATTTGGATATTATTTAAGGTCAGTTCTTTAGCAAGTTTTTCTACACCCGTTTTATNAAAAACTGAAATTAGAGCATTATGTGGCTTTAGCAAGCTACGCATTCCTTACGGTGTTTATGTTGTATCCAATGATTTTTTTTCTTAATGTGGNTCTAGTNATTCCCAATATTTGACTCGCCTTCGTAATATTCCCNTCGGTTTTTTTTAGAACATATAGTATTGTCGGTTTTTCCACTACTTCTGTAACCATTGAGAGAACAGCGTGAGGTTTCTGATCCCCAAGTCGTTCAAAATACAAGTCTAAGCAATCTATAAGCGTATTTTCAAGAGGAGAGTTTTTCTTATTAGNTGTCATGGAANAATTTTGTTTTAAGTTTTTATGAATTCGTAATTTCTTCTATTTCATTGATTTCAACTGGAATATCTCTACTAATAAGGTCGCATCCATTTTTAGTTACTAGTGCGTCATCTTCTATTCTAATACCAATATTCCAAAATTCTCGAGGAATATCTTTCGTAGGTTGAATATATAACCCTGGTTCTACAGTTAAGACCATGTTTTTCTCAAATTTTCTATCATAGGACCCGACATCATGAACATCAAGGCCAAGCCAGTGNCCNGTTTTATGCATATAAAATCTTTTATACTCNCCAGTTTCTATAGCCTCATCTANACATCCAGATTTGAGAAAACCTGCATCTAATAAGCTACTTGTTAAGGATTCTACCGCTGCAAAGTGAGGGGCCGAAAAATTATTTCCAGGCTTTATTTGTTCGACGGCAGCACTTTGGGCTAACAAAACCATCGAATAAATTAGTTTTTGCGGACTTGAGAACTTCTTTGAGATTGGAAACGTTCGTGTAATGTCCGATGCGTACCCTTGTAACTCGCATCCAGCATCAATGAGTAACAATTCTCCTGCTTTTAGTGCTCTTTGCCCAGCTTTATGGTGAAGGGTACAACTATTTGGGCCACTTGCAACAATACTTGGGTAAGCAACATCCTCTGCCCCTAAGTTACGAAATGTTCTAAGAAGCTCTGTTTCAATATCAAATTCTTTCACCCCTGGACGGGCAAACATCATTGCATTACGATGGCCTTGGGCTGAAATACCCGACGCTTTTCGCATTATGTCTATTTCGTATTTTTCTTTTATAAGTCTTTGGTCTTCGATCGGTACCTTCAAGTCGCTGTATAAATTTGCTGTATTGATACCATTTCTTTTTTCTTTTTGTAAGTTAGATAACCAAAGATTTACTTTAGTAAGCATTAAGTTACTCCCAAACTTAAAAAATATAATCTCGGACCCTTTTATTTTTTCTTGAATAATTATGTCAGATTTTGTGTTGTCAAAAGCTTTGTCAAACAAATACTCAGATTCTGCTTTTTTTTGCCCAATAATCTTTCCGTTCCATATCTCTTTTGTTTTATCTTTTCTTTCACTCAATATCTNGANCNTCGTATCCATTATTTTCGTCAAATGTTATTAAGGCCCATGCTTCAGGCTCTCTGAATCCAGTAAGGTAATAAAAATCGCTACAACATCTGAAAGGATAATAAACATCACCATTCCTTAGTACCTCTGACCCAGAATACAACAATGCAGAAAATGGCTTTCCCCTTGTAATTTTTTGTAACTTTTGCGAAAGCAATTCCCGTCTTGAACGAAACAGTCCTCCACAGGCAGTATTGAAGTTTTTGAATGATATTTTTTTATTTTTGCGCATGTTTTTTTATTCCTTTTTAGTAAACTCCCTCAGTTTCTCAAGTCTTTCAGTGGTTCCAATATCGAACCAGCAACCTGTATGTTTTTCTCCTGAAACTTGTTCATTGTTAATTGCCTTTTCAAGTAAAGTTCGAAGTTTACTGCTTTTTCCGCGGTTTTTTTGATTGAATATTCCTGGCTTGTAAACTCCAATTCCAGAGTAGGTGAGCTTCTTTGAAATATTATTACTTTTGTCATTTTTTGTATAAAGGAGGTTGTTTTGCATATAAAAATCGCCCTCCTCATTTACCGTTCTGTCAATAAGGACCAAGTGCGCTAATTTATTTTCAAATTTTTTTTCGTTTACAATCCTTTCAGCATTTCGAACGTTCCAGTCACACCAAACATCAGCATTTATCACTAAAAAAGGCTTATTATTAATATCCCATGGTCGGGCGAACAAAATTCCCCCAGCCGTCTCTAGGGGCGGATCAGGTTCTAAAGAGTAGCAAATGTTTAACCCTTTGTATGAGTTCCCAAACTCTTTCATTATTAGATGACCTAAATAAGAGATATTAACAAATACTTGCCTAAAACCAGCTACGTAAAGCTTTTCGAAATGATGAGCTAAGATTGGAACTCCATTAATTCTAACAAGAGGTTTTGGAATTCGGTTGGTGATGGGTCTTAGTCGTTTTCCTTTTCCTGCAGCTAAAATCATTACTTTCATTTGTCTTATTTTATCGGATTACTGTCAATTTCTCTAAGAAAGTTTTTTAAAAAATCAAGTTCTTTTATCTGCCCACTTATCTCCATTGTTCGAGCATTTACTCTACCGATGAATTTCATGTAGTTTGGTTTATTGTCTCTATATTTTAGTCTAGAAAAAATCCCAATAATTTTTAGGTTTCTCTGGATGGCAGTAAGATGAAAATTCTTCGTAAACGATTCAAAACTTCCAAGGTCTAATAAATTTTCTTCATTAGTTTTTTTGTAAAAATATATTAAACAATCAGTTACAATTTTCGGCTTTATGTTTGTATAGGCGTCTTTCAATAATGACACTAAATCATAAGAAGAGGGACCAATCAAAGCGTCTTGAAAATCCAAAACACCAATTCCTTGCTGGTTTCTTAAAATCATAAGGTTTTTACTATGAAAATCTCTGTGTACCAGAGTTTGAGATTCAGCTTGCATTGAATTAATTAGAATGAGACCAAAATCCTCATAGTTTTTTTTGAAGCTAAGGTCTAACTTTAATCCAAGATGAGTTTGCAAATACCAATATTTAAAAAGACTAAGTTCTTCTGTAAGTAATTTTTTTGAAAAAGTTTTAAAGTGACTTATATAAATTTTCTTGTTTCGCTCGAACTTCGATTGCATTTTTATAATTTGATCAATTGCATTAAAATACACCGCTTTTTGGTCTGTTTTATGCTCAGCTAGATGCGTGTGAAGTGTTGTGTTACCAAAATCCTCAAGCAGCATAAAGCCATTGTTCTCATCGTAGTTAGAGATAAAAGGCACTTTTAAATCAAGTTCTCTTAAGATTTTGCAACAAGATAAAAATCTTCCAAGGGGTTCCTTTTCTGGTGGTGAGTCCATTAAAATTAAAGGATTACCGTAACTTTCGCTACTAATTCTAAAATATCGTCTAAATGAGGCATCGGAGGAAACAGGGCTAATATCTACTGTGCTAATTTCATCACCAATTATGGTCTCAAGCCAGGCTAGAGCCTTTTTAAGCCTATAATCTTGAATTTTTTTCATAATAACCTTTTTTTAAAAAAACTAAGCAAAAAACAAATATGGTCAGCGTAAAAATTAAAAGTCTTCTATTGTTGAGTTTAAAACTCTTTTTACTAGGTGCGCTTGTTCATAACGAAAAAATTTTTGCTAGTCCTGATGAAACCTCTGATAGATTGTCAGGCCGATCTGCTTATGACCTGAGACTCGATTCCAGTTTAACTCTGGAATTAGGTAATGGCTTGGATAGCCCCATTTATTTACTGGGAAATACTATCGAGGGGCAGATAGATGAGAAAATAAGTGTTGAAAACAATGCTCAGTTTCGTAAACTTGGACAAAGTTTAAGCTCAGACAAATTGATTTATGATCTGGTCGAAAGCAAATTGACAGCAGATGGGAATGTGGTTTTTTTTCGGGCTGGGGAACTATACACTGGGCCGAAGATGACTATAGATCCTAGTACAATGCAAGGATTTTTCGAAGAGGTCACTTATGATTTTAGCAGGATAAATGGGAGAGGTAGAGCAGATAGAGTTGAGTTTATTCGTCCTAAGGAAGTTGTTTTGAGAAATGCTACCTTTACTACTTGTCCTACCGACAAGCCTTCTTGGGAGCTTCGGTCAGCAGAAATAGTGGTCGACGATATAAGAGCAGTAGCAAGGACAAAAAATACTGCTTTACACTGGAATGGTGCAGAACTTTTGCCTTTGGGAGATTTATCTTTTTCAATTTCTGGAGAGCGTAAGTCTGGTTTGTTAGCTCCTACTTTCTCGGTTAATTCCAAGTTAGGTGCGGATTTAACCGTTCCCTATTATTTAAATATNGCTCCAAATAGAGACTTAACGTTGTATCCNAGATTGGTGGGTAGAAGAGGGGCGCAGATAGGAGCTGATTTGCGACTTTTAGGAAAATCTCACCGTAGTGAATTTGGAATNCAAATTCTTCCAGCAGANAAAATCGCTAAAGAAGATAGATGGTTAGGTAAATTAAACTCGACATACCATTTTTCAAAGAAAAAATTAGTATCTATTAATCTAACTCGTGTATCTGATAACGATTATTTTGCAGATTTTGGAGCATCTGTTCTTGCTGCCTCGCAAAGAATTTTACCAACCACCCTGCAATTTTCTGGTAAACAAGGAGGCTGGAATTATACTGGAGCATATCAAGGNTATCAGGTCTTGCAGGATCCAGGTGCTCCAATACTCCCGCCNTATGAGTGGAGNCCAAAGTTTGTTTTCTNTAATGACGACGCATTTTCATTAAAGAAAAAGCAAATTTTTTTGGAACTCGCAGCTGAAGCNACCCATTTTACTCATCCTACTTTGANTGAGGGTACTAGGCTNATTGGAAAAGCCAACGTATCTACTCCTCTTAATCTAGGTGTTTTTAGAGTTCTGCCCTCTGCAAATCTGCACTATACTTTGTTCAAAAGGTCAAGAGACGGGAGTGCGTCGGCTACCGAGAGACGGTTTAGTTTGGATTCCTCTCTTTTGGGAGTTTATGCAAACAACACTGACGAAAGTAAAAAGTCTTACGAACGNTTGATACCAAATTTAAGTCTTGAAGTTTCTTCAGTGCTAGAGAGAAAGTCAATTTTTCGAGGTATTTCTTTTACAAACACAATTGAGCCAATGCTTTTTTACGCTTTCACCCCCTATCATAATCAAGAAAATTTTCCTGTTTTTGATACGACTAGTGTAACTTCGAGTCTGGCACAGTTGCTTTCTCAGAATAGTTTTTTTGGTGATGACAGAGTTGCAGATAANAATTATTTAACAGCAGCGACTACAACTCGATTTATCGACGAAAATGGGTTCGAACGAATGCGTGCATCTATTGCACAGAGATATTATTTTGATCGGCAAAGGGTTGTGCTACCAGGACAGCCAAAAAGAGAAGACGATGAGTCCGATCTTTTTTTTGAAACGAGTATTAAGCCTTCGAGGGCTTTGTCAATTTCAGNTCTAGGTCAATATACACGTAAGCTGGATTTATGGCAAAACCAGATCATAGGTCTACGTTTTACCCCAAAACCAGGGGAAGCATTCTCTTTTGATTATAGGTTTACCCGAAACTCAGTTGATTCGGCAGATTTTGCTTTTCAGACTTCAATTGGAAATAGTTGGTATGCTGTAGGAAGATACAACTATTCTTTTCAAAGTCGAAGCGAAGCCTCTGGTAATCAGCCACCAGGATTGGTGGAAGCCTTACTTGGGTTAGAGTACAATGGGGGGTGTTGGGTTTCGAGAGTTGTGGCGCAGCGTTACGTCACGGGGTCAACTGAAGCGACGACTGCTTTGTTTTTTCAAGTAGAGTTAAATGGTATAGCTAGAGTTGGCGCGGATCCATTAAACGCCCTAAAACGAGGTATACCTAANTATAGGAGGATTAATCAATTGGCCCCATCNCCATCGACTTTCGATAANTTTCGATGAATACTTTTGTTTTTTAAAACTTAATATGAAATATTTTTTTCAGATTTATTTAGTATTCATTTCAACTCTGCAAGTCCATGCAGAACCAGTGGTGATTGATAGAGTGATCGCAGTGGTCAACGGAGAAGCAATTCTTGAAAGTGAACTTAAAGATAGTATTGCAATTCAAGCCTTATCTGATGGAAAGAGCACTATGATGTCTGTAGAGAAACGAAATGCGATCGTTGAAAAAATGATTGATGAAAAAGTTTTAATTCAGAGAGCTAAATTGTTAGAGATTTCTGTTGATATGAAAACCGTAGAAAAAGTAATNGCTGATATAGCTAGAAATCAGGGTATTCCACTGCATAGCTTAGAAAGAAAGTTACAGAGTGTTGATATAACTCTTGAGATTTTTAAGAAAAAAATAGAACAAGATATTTTACTTTCGAGGCTAAGAGATAGAGACTTGGATGAAAAGTTGTTTGTGTCTGATTCGGAAGCCAAAGATTTTTTACTCACTCAAGTAGCTGATAATTTTTCTTCTGGAGAAGTTCGAATAGAACATTTAAAAATCCCATTCGATAATGAAGATAAAANAANGAATGCTAAAAGGATTGCCTCAGAAATTTTTTCAACANTAGTTAATAAAAACGCTCAAATNCTAGAAAATACTTCTTTAATTGACGGGTTTAAGTTTGAAGATTGGGGCTGGAAAAAATACAATGAGCTTCCTGAAGTTTTCCTAAGGTACGTAAAGGATCTAGAAAAAAACACGGTTTCCGAAATAATTGAAAGTAAAAGTGGATACCACATCATAAAGATGATTGATAGAAGATCAACCATCATAAGAGACACATTAGTGCGTTACCGAGTTAAACATATTTTACGCAAGGTTGTGGATCCAAGTGAAGAGGCAGGGGTATTAACTTTTTTGAATAGCATTAGAAAAAGAGTGTTGTCGGGGGAAAGTTTTGATCTTCTTGCTGGTAAATACTCTGATGACACTAAGTCAGCACTAAAAAATGGTGATCTAGGATGGGCTTATCAAGGTGATTTTGTACCAAGTTTTGAGAGAATGGCGCTAACCTTACCAAAAGGNGTATTAAGTGAACCAATTAGAACACCTTTTGGGTTTCATCTTCTGATCGTTACTGATAGAGATGAACAAGTTNTGAATGACCAACAAAAGCTAAGGATTGCGAAAAACTTCTTAAGAGATAAAAAGACTAGAGATATCGTTCAAGAGTGGCTCTTAGAGCTACGGTCAAATAGCTACATCGAAAAAAAAGAATTTGACGTTGATTCCTGATGAAGAGATATTTTGGACAGAATTTTTTAAAGAATAAGTCCATTATAAACTCAATAGTGGATGCTATTGGCATTGAACGAAATGATTTTGTACTGGAAATTGGACCTGGAAGAGGTGCCCTAACTGACGTTATAAACTTTAATTTTGGTGATCAAATAAATTTTACAATAGTTGAAAAAGATACCGACTTAATCCCCTTTTTAATAGAGAAGTATAGTAAAGACGATGTAAGAGTGGTAAACAATGATTTTTTAAAATTTGATCTTAATTCCTATTTAATGAAACCAAACATACAAGATAGGAAAATAAAAGTTTTCGGTAATCTGCCGTATAACGTTTCTTCCCCAATTCTTTTTAAACTATTGTTTTTTAGAAGATACATAAAAGACCAGCATGTAATGCTTCAAAAAGAGGTTGCTGATAGATTGATAGCATTTCCACGAAGAAAATCTTACGGAAGATTGTCTGTTCTTATGCAGTCTTTTTACGATATAGAACACCTTATTAACGTAGATGCGATTAACTTTTATCCCGTACCAAAGGTTCAATCTGTGTTTTTAAGAATGAGGCCAAATGACTTGTATGTAAAAAATTTATTGGATGAACCTACTTTTTTTAGTGTCGTAAAGCAAGCATTTTCAATGAAAAGAAAAATGATTAAAAACTGTCTATCTGGATTGGTGTGCAGTAAAGAATTAGAAAATTTAGAGGTTCCACCAACGGGAAGAGCCGAGCAAATTTCAGTAGGAAAATTTGTAGAAATTGCAAACTTTATTTATAAAAAAAAATAAGTTAAGGTTGATTGTTTTTTAAATCTTCTATTTTTAGTTTTACTTCATTAATTATTTCTTTTGGGGTTCTACCATTTGGATAAATTTCTTGTCCCACCGAAAGGATAATCTTCCCAGGTTTTTTTATTAAAGCATTTTTCCCCCAGAACAGCCCAGCGTTATGAGCTACAGGAATTATGGGAATATCAAGCTCTTTTGATAATATAGCAGCACCAAGTTTGTATTGCTTTTTCTCGCCAGGAGATACCCTTGTTCCCTCAGGAAAAAAAATAATCCATCTACCGTAAGAAAATTGAGTTGAAGCTTCTTCAATTATTGTTTTGATGGCCTCCCGGCCACTTTTCCTGTTTATGTGAATCATCTTTAACAAGAATATCCCCCATCCAAAGCATGGAATGAAGAGTAACTCTCTTTTAAAAATGAAACAGACTGGCTTTGGTAGAAAAGAAGCTAGATAAAAAGTTTCCCATGTACTTTGATGGTTACAGCAAATGATTGCTGGATTTTTACTATTTCTAATGAGAGCGCTACTATTCCTTTCCTCAAAATCTATCTTAAGTAAACTTTTTGCCAATAAAATATTTAGCTTCGGCCAAGCCATGGTTATTTTGTATCTTTTTTCAAGACTTAAAAAAGGAATTATTACAATAACAATAACTCCCCAAAAAAATAAGGAAGTAGTTTGTAGAAAGAAAAACAACAAAGATCTGATCATTGTTACGTAATTTTTTTTATTACGGATAGCAAATCATCAGATATTTCAACATTTTTTGGAAGGGAGGTTAATCCTGTTTTATATTCATTCAATGTTTTCTGGCCATTACCAGTTAATACTAAAAACGTCTTTGCGTTAATGGATCTTGCTGCTAATAAATCTCTTAGTGAATCACCAACAAAAATACAGTCTTTGGTATCAAATCGAAACCTTTTACAAATATCGATCAACATTTTTGGTTTGGGTTTTCTACATTCGCAATTGTAGTCTGGGTGATGAGGGCAGAAAAAAATTCCGTCAATTTCTCCGCCAAATTGCCTAATGGAGTTTAGCATTTTGGTATGTATTGTGAATAGATCATTAAATGTCATCAGACCCCTTCCAATTCCAGATTGGTTTGTAGCTATAGTTACCGTCCACCCATAATTTTTTAACTTCCCAATTGCTTCAAGGCTACCTGGTATTGGGATCCACTCTTCTGGTGTTTTTATGTAATGGGGAGAATCGAAGTTAATAACTCCGTCACGGTCAAGAATAATTAATTTATCAGTCATTCCTAGTACTGGCGATAGAGGATAAATCTGCAATGAGGTTCATGTCCCTATATACACAGTTAAGGAGTGTGATTCTATTTTGCCGAATTTTTTTATCTTCTGAGTTTACAAGAACTTTGTCAAAAAAATTCTCTATTGGTAGTCTATATTGTAAACAATAATCAAAATAGGCAGAAAAAGACTTTTGCTTAACAGCTTGTTTAATTTTTTTGTTTAGATTTACAAACAGTTTATACAAATTTTTTTCAGCAGGTTCTGCTAGCAAGCTTTCATTAACATTGTTGTTTGCTAATAAATACACATCTATTTTTTCTAAAATATTTTTAATCCGTTTGTTTATAGCACATATCTCCATTGATGTGGGTTCCTTGAGTAATTTCTCAAGGGAGAATAATAACTTTGGGATATTATAGAGGTCACGAAAGGAATAGTTTTTACACGCTCTTATAAGTTCTGGTTTGTTGCCTTTTTCTTTTAGTTGAAAAAACAATCGGTCAAATAAAAACCGAGACATAGTATTTGCAGTGTTTTTTCGGTCTTGTTCGTTTTTACAGAAAAGTGCAGTAGATTCAGAAATTAGTTGATCGATATTTAGCGAGATGTTTTCCGAAAGCAAGATAGAAATAATACCGAGAGCACTACGCCTCATTGCAAAAGGATCTTTATCTCCAGTAGGCGTTTGATTTATGCTAATAAGACCTGCAATGCTTTCTGATTTGTCGGCTAGTGAAAGTATTTTCCCCAACTTCCCTACTGGCAGATCGTCACCTGCAAATCTTGGCTTATATTGATCTTCGATGGATTGCGCTACTTCGTTATTGCAGCCTTCAGCATTGAAATAATATTTACCCATTATTCCTTGAAGTTCTGGGAATTCGTTTACCATCAATGTTGAAAGATCATTTTTTGAGTTATGTGCAGCTGTTAGACAGTCATCTGGATTAATTTTGTTTTGGTGTCCCCAGTGTGTCACAAGCTTCGTGATTCTATCGACCCTATCGTTAACAGTTCCGAGAAGATTGTGGTATGTAATTCTCTCCAAGCCTACCTTCCTCTTAGAGAATGGGGTCATTAAATCTTTTTGATAGAAAAATAAGGCATCATTTAACCTAGCTCGTAAGACTCGTTCATTGCCGTCAATTATATTTTTTGGATTCTTTGGGTCATTGTTTGTAATAACAATGAACTTATTAGTGAGCTTTTTATCATCCCCAGTTAACGGTATATATTTTTGATTTTTTTTCATGG
>NYVY01000031.1 GCA_002684875.1 Pseudomonadota bacterium | reverse complement strand
TAGATGAGAATTTAAATGCTCCTGGTATGCAATTTTTCCCTTTACCCTTTGAGGATAGTTGTCAGTTGCCAAGTTTATCAAGTGATCCAGAATCGGTTACTAATAGATTGTATTTTTATGGAGTGATCGCAAGACTTGCTGCCTTATCTGCGGCTAAAGAAAATTATGTCAAATAAAAAAATATTGATTATTGCTGATGAAATAAAACATCTCAACTCCTCAGTTGATTCAACTGTTTTTTTAATACAAGAGGCATGGGAGAAAGGTTTTGATGTATGGCTTACCAGGCTTCAGGATTTAACAATCCTACAATCTTCAAAGCCACATTTTCTCACAAAAGCTAGTTTGGTCGAGCACGGTGAGGATTCCAGCTGGTACAAAATAAAATTAAATTCCCAAGTTGATATATACTCTTTCAATTACATTTTAATACGAGTCGACCCACCTTTTGACGTTAATTATCTAGTTATGACACAACTGCTAAGCTTTGCAGAGGATAAAGGTGTTACGGTAGTAAATTCGCCCAAATCGCTTAGAAACTTTAATGAAAAGCTTTTTGCCCTAAGGTTTCCCGAATTTACTCCTGCAACTCTCGTTTCATCGGATTTTGAAGAAATCTATTCTTTTCTGGAGACAAAAAACAATGTGGTGTTTAAGCCTTTAAACCTTATGGGTGGGCAAGGCATATTTGTGTGCAACAAAAGAGACCACAATCTTAAAACCATCGTTCAACTTTTAACAAACTCAGGAATGAAAAAAATTGTCATACAAGAATTTATTGAGAACATCTCTAATGGAGACAAAAGAATTATTATCATAAATGGAATAGTTGAAAAGTTTGCTTTATGCAGAATACCCGAAAAAAATTCATACATTTCTAATTTAGCAGCAGGCGGAATAGCTTCTGTAGTTGAACTTGACCAAGAAGAATTCGAGATTGCTAATAAGATAGCTAGTCAAATAAAAAAANANNTCTTTTTTGCAGGAATTGATCTGATCGACAAAAAACTTACNGANATTAATATTACTAGTCCCACTGGAATGAGGCAAATAGCTANTCATAGTAAAGCTAAATTAAACGGNCAGTTTTTCGATTTACTTGAAAAAAGATAACGCCATGAATATATTTTTNATCTGTCATGACTCNTTGGGCCAAACATTAGAAAAGTGCGTAGANACNTCTTTAGGATATCCAATCGAAGAGTTATCTANAATAGANGTTAAATNTANCGATAGTCTNGANAGCGTTCAAANTNTAATAGATGCCCTTTGGATNGAAAAAGGNCAACCAAATGAATTATTAGCNTTAACTGATATGAGAGGAGCTTCGCCAAGTAATGCCCTCAGTATATGGTTAAAAACNAGAGGNATTACCTACAAAGGAATGACTGGCGTGAATCTACCCATGCTCATTTGTGCGGTAAATCATAGAAACTTACCGCTAGCCGANCTNTATTCTAAAGTTGAGAAAGCCAAAGATAAAAGCATAAATGAATTAGATTAATACTATGATCACTAAAGAACTTGAACTAAAAAATAAACTTGGACTTCACTTGNGGGCAGCATCTAAATTGTCTGATGTAGCGAGCAGNTTTGAATCNTTTATTTTGCTNTCAAATGACAATGGTCAAAAGATTGATGCTAAAAGTGTTTTAGGAATAACANTNCTAGCTGCTGCTNATGGTTCAAAGATNGTGGTTTCANNNGANGGCAGTGATGANAAAGAAGCAATGNTTTCAATTGAAGAACTTTTTGATAAGAAATTTGGTGAGGAAGTATAAGGGTGTTCTCCCTAGCTGGCCACGGAATAAATAGAGATGTTGTTATTGCTAGTGCATGGATCAATCACAAAGCNTTAAACTTTAGGGCGGACTATAGAGAAATTATAGNNAAAGAAGTAGAGTCGGAGCTTGGNTTATTTCAAGAGGCAGTGANCCTACTTGAATCCGACTTTAAAGANATAGCNAAATCATTTGTTATAAGNGATAAGANTGANTTTAATAATTTACTTAATAGTCAAAGATTAATACTAAATGATCCCCTATTAATAAATGGAACAAAAAGTTTAATTAAAAAATCATTAATTAACGCTGAATNTGCATTGGTGCAACAAATGAATTTTATTGGAGAGGAATTTTCAAAAATTTCTAATCCCTATTTTAANGAAAGAAAACATGATGTNGAACAAATTGTTAANCAGGTAATACAAAAACTAACTTNTTTAAGAANTGATAAAANTTCAAATCATGTAAATTCTGANACATTAATTTATGGAGAAAACGTTATATTTATATCAAACGATTTGTCTATAAATGAAATACCAAGGCTTGTAAAAAATGGTGTTTGTGCGTTTGCTATTGAATCAGGAAGTCCTACGTCACATCTTGCAATCGTATTAAAAAGCTTTGAAATTCCTGCAATTATTGGTTTACAAAAAAGTTGTCATTTAATCAAACATGGTGAAAAACTCATACTTGACTCTGAATGCGGAAATTTAATCGTTGGTGCTGATAATTATGTAATTAAAGAATATGAAAAGAAAATTGAACATTCTAAAAAAAGAAAAAATAAACTTAATGATTTTATCGAACTACCTTGTGAAACTNAAGATGGAATAGAAATAAAACTAATGGCGAATATTGAAGACCCTCGTGAAGCAAAAAAAGCTTTAGGTATTGGTGCCTCTGGGATTGGTCTTTTTAGAACTGAGTTTTTATTTATGGAAAAAAAATCACTTCCCTCTGAGGAAGAGCAATTTGCTGCATATAAAAATGTTTTGGTTACACTAAGCCCCAATCCAGTTGTAATAAGAACGCTAGATCTTGGAGGCGATAAACTGTCCCCTCTATTATCCACAAGTTTCGAAGAGGATAGCAATCCTGCATTGGGACAGAGAGGAATTAGATTCAGCTTAGAAAATACTGACCTTTTCATTACACAGATAAGAGCTATTATGAGAGCTTCTCGTTACGGAAATGCAAAAATATTACTTCCGTTGATTACTGAAAAAGCAGAAATTATTAAAGCAAAAGCACTAATTGATACGTGTAAAAAAGAACTTGAGAATGAATCTGGAGAACGATACGATGCTATTGATATAGGAGCAATGATTGAGGTTCCCTCAGCGGCATTATCGATCGAAACATTGATTCCCCATGTAGATTTTGCTTCCCTTGGTACCAATGATTTAATACAATATACACTCGCGATTGACAGGACAAACAACAAAGTATCCAACCTATTTAACCCAAAAAATCCTGGTGTTGTCTTTTTGATAAAAAATGTAATTGATAATTGTTTAAGAGCAAACTTGCCTATTTCAGTGTGTGGAGAAATATCCAGTGACGTTGAGCAAATAAAATTTCTTTTAAATTTAGGGTTAAGAGAGATATCAACAAATGTTAGTGATATTCTGATAATCAAAGAACATATTTCTAAAATAAAGATTGGCTAGGCCAGTAATGTTCGTAGAGGAAAAGTATTGTCAAATTAATGATCCCCTTAAATTAAAAAGTGGAGAAATTCTAGAGTCTTATCAACTTGTTTACGAAACACACGGTCAGTTATCGGCAGGGGCGGACAACGCAGTATTAGTTTGTCATGCACTGAATGCCTCGCATCATATTGCTGGAGTAAGAGAAGGGTCAAAGGAAAGAGGTTGGTGGGATAATATGATAGGGCCTAAAAAACCTATCGATACTGATAAGTTTTTTGTCATCGGGGTAAATAATATTGGCTCTTGCTTCGGATCTACTGGACCAAGCTCAATCAACCCAAAAACAGGGANTGAATTCGGTAGTGATTTTCCACTCGTAACAGTTGAAGATTGGGTGACAACTCAGGCAATGTTTGCTGATCGCCTTGGAATTAAGAAATTCGCAGTGATTATTGGGGGCAGCTTAGGTGGAATGCAAGTTCTTCAATGGAGTATTTCTTACCCAGAAAGAGTTGAANATGCCATTATTATTGCTTCAACGGCTAGACTAACGGCACAAAANATTGCTTTTAATGAGATTGCTAGAAGAGCTATCATTACGGATCCAGCATTTCATGGTGGAAATTTTTATAAAAAAAATACGTACCCAAAAGTCGGGCTATCAATTGCTAGAATGCTTGCACATATTACTTATCTTTCACAGGACGGTATGACGGAAAAATTTGGAAGAAATCTCCAAGAAAAAACTAACTATTCTTTTTCTTATGAAATTGATTTTCAAATTGAATCCTATTTAAGATATCAAGGAGAAAAATTTTCCCACAATTTTGATGCTAATTCCTACCTACTCATAACAAGAGTACTAGATTATTTTGACCCTGCTGAAAACTTTGAGGGAAATTTAATTAAAGCACTTTCTGTAGTTAAAGCAAATTTTCTTTTAATATCGTTTACGTCAGATTGGAGATTCTCGCCAAGCCGCTCAAAAGAGCTTGTGTCTGCCTTATTAGCTAATGACGTATCCGTCTGCTATTCAGAAATAAAATCCGAATACGGGCATGATTCTTTTTTATTAGAAGACCAAGAGTATCATAATGTTATTCGTAGTTATTTAAATAGAAAATAAAAAAATGCTGAGAGAAGACCTTCAAGTAATTGCTAACAAAATTCCAAATAACTCAAGAGTCCTAGATCTCGGATGTGGTGATGGTAGTCTTATTTACTGGTTAAAGAAGAATAAGGAATGTACTTGTTACGGAGTAGAAATTTCTTCTGATAAAGTTCTTCAATGCCTTGATAAAAAAATAAACGTGATACAAGCAGATATCGAGGAGGGACTATCTATTTTTGACAACATTCATTTCGATGTAATTGTTCTATCTCAAGCACTTCAGGCAACATTAAAAACTGAATTAGTTTTAAAAAAAATATCTTGTTTAGGANAAGAAGTTATTCTGAGTATTCCAAACTTTGGGCATTGGAGTCATGTAGTGGATCTTNTACTTGGAAACATGCCTGTTAATCAAAGACTTCCAGACCANTGGTATGAGACTCCTAATCTTCATTTCGCTACGGTAAATGACTTTGAAGCCCTTCTGCATAAACTGAAATTTCAAAATGTTANCCCCNTTTACTTAAAAGAAAAACAAAACGGNAAGGCAAAGCGAGTATTTTTTTTCCCAGCTCTCCGCTGTACAACTGCGATCTACCAATTTAGAAAAATTTAACTTTTCCAGAATGATGCTGAAAAAAACACAAAAATAGTCAATAGTTCTAACCTTCCTAGTAACATTGCTGCAGATAGAATTAGAAGTTGGTTGTTATTGAGAGATCCATAATTTGAGGTAGGGCCCAATTCAAATAAAGCAGGGCCTAAGTTATTTAAACATGCAAGAGAAGCTGAAATTGCTGAGCCCGCTGATAAACCAGTCGCAGCTAATAGCAAAAAAGTAATTAACAAGGTCAATAAATAAAAGAACATAAATGCTAGAACTGCCAAGATCACTCTAGTAGCGATAACTTGATTCCCTATCTTTACTGGAATAATAGCGTGAGGGTGAACGGTTCTTAGCAGTTCCCTCTTTGCTTGCTTTAACATAATTATTACTCTTATTAACTTTACACCACCCCCAGTTGATCCACTACAAGTTGTAAAACAAGAAAGCAAGATCATCAAAGAAAAAGCAAAAGTTGGCCAAAGGTTATAGTCAGTAGTTGCATAACCAGTTGTGGTTGCAATCGACACGACATTAAATACTGTCTTTCGAACTATTTCTAAAAAATTTCCTCCATTGAATTGTGGAGTGGTGGTCAGAAAACATACTATCAAGCAACATGCGAGGAATATTAATATAAGAAACATTCTTGCCTCTATATTCTGCAAATAGACTCTGATGCTATGAGACCTAAAAGCTGCAAAATGCAGTGTAAAATTCATCCCAGCCAATAACATAAAACAAATTGCAACCGCTTCTATGATTTGGTTATCAAAAAAACCAATACTCGCATCATGAGTAGATAGACCTCCAATTGAAACTGTTGTAAAAGCATGAGCAAAAGAATCAAATAATGACATCCCTGCTAGCCAATAACATAAAATACATGTGATAGTTAAAAAAATATAAATGGTCCAGAGAGCCTTAGCAGTCTCTGCTATTCGTGGAGTAAATTTTTTATCTTTCATAGGACCTGATGATTCTGCTCTAAACACTTGCATACCACCAACTCCCAGCAAAGGAAGAATTGCAATCGTTAATACTAATATCCCCATCCCCCCAATCCACTGTAACACTGCTCTCCAGATTAAAATTGATTTGGGCATANTATCCAAACCTGTAAAAATGGTAGCACCAGTGGTGGTAAGNCCAGAAACCGACTCAAAAAANGCTCTTACAGGATTAACCCCCTCAATAAAAAAACAAAATGGTATCGAAGAAATAAGTGACAAAAGANNCCAAACACTAATAACAAGCAGTAAACCATCTTTGGGTTGTAACTCAGCCGAAGTTTTATTGCTTTTGTCGGTTCTTTTGAAAAGAAAAAAAATTAACAAGCCGAAAAAAAAGAATAAAAAAGCGATGAGAACGAATTTTTTCCATATTAGTTCCAGATATATAAAACCTACTACAGCTGGGGCAAATAAAAATAAAGAGTAAACCGATATTATTAACCCTACAACAGAGAAAATTTCAGAAAGTCGGGGTGGAAAAATAGTCATACTTTCTAAAAGAACCTTGCTGATACGGTGAACATTTTTTCAATTTTAGGAATGATTTGACGATTAGAAACAAATACTATTAGATGATCGTTATTTTTAATAATAATGTCGTGATGAGCCATCAAAACCACATTTTCGTCACCTTTATTCCGAACGATGGCTCCCAAAAAAGAACCAGTCGGCATTTCAATTTGGTCAACCATCTTTCCTATAATCTTCGATGTGGTCTCATCTCCATGGACTATAATTTCTAACGCCTCAGCTGCACCTCTTCTCAAACTGTGCACAGCTTCCACATCTCCCCTCCTAATATATTTTAAAAGCTCACCAAGAGTAGCGTGCGAGGGAGTAACGGTTATGTCTATGTTTCCTCCTTCAACTAGCTCGGCATAAGCTTTTCGATTAATTAAAGACATTACTCTTCTTGCCCCAAGTCTCTTAGCCAACAAAGCAGACATAATATTATTCTCGTCATCATTTGTGAGTGCAACAAACATATCAACATCTGCTACATTCTCTTCTGTTAATAATGCTTCATCTGTTGCATCTCCATAAATAACCAAGGCCTTACTCTCTAGAAAGTTTGCTATCTTTTCGCATCTTACTTTATTATGATCAATTAATTTAGGCGTCATTGTATCGGAAATTGCTTGCGCTACTCTGACTCCGACATTTCCTCCACCAGCAATCATTACTCTTCTTACTGGGCTTTCAATTTGCCTCAGTTCTCTTAGCACTTGGGAAACGTTTTCAGTAGCGACTAAAACGAATACTTCATCTCCTACTTCAATGTTTGTGGCTGCTTCAGGAAAAAGTGCTACCCCTCTTCGGTACACCGATACTATTCGACAATCCACTGTTGGTAAATGATCCTTTAAATCACTTATAGGATGGCTTACTAAAAGCCCTCCTCTGTGAGCTATAACTGCTAGCATGGTAACTATTCCATTCGCAAACTCCGTAACCTGTAAAGCCTCTGGTGTCTGAATCAGTCTTCTGATTAAGGCAGTCACGGAAGCTTCAGGACTTATAAGCTTATCAACAGCGAAACCTTCTTCCGATAACAAATCTGGAAAATTTAGCCATTGAGTTGAGCGTGTTCTAGCAATGCGTTGTGGCACGTTAAATTTTTGAAAAGCCAACTTACATGCAACTAAATTAATTTCATCGTTAGCCGTAACTGCAACCATCATGTCAGCATCTTCTGCTCCAGCCTCTTCAAGAACTTCAAGTGAAGTCGCAGTACCAGTAACTGTTCTAAGATCAAATCTTTCTTGGAGCTTGGCTAACGCCTCACCGTCTGTATCGACAACAGTCACATCACTTTTGTCAATGACTAGCATCTCTGCTAGGCTGGAGCCGACTCGACCAGCTCCTAGTATTAGAATTTTCATTGATTATTGGTTCTTTTTAAGAATGCCTCGTTGAAGTTCCATCCCTAATTGTCTAATTTTTCTGTATAAATGGGTTCGCTCCAATCCTGACCTCTCGGCTAACCTTGTCATGCTACCTTGCAATTTAGCTAATTGGTAGCTAAGGTAAATTCTTTCGAAAGAGTCTCTTGCCTCTCTTAGGGGCAAATCTAAGTTTACCTGTGCAAGCCCCTCCCTAGCCTCGGCTAAGGCGATAGCTTCTTTTGTTTCCTGCTTAATTTCAGGGTCTGAACCTTTTTGCCTCTGTTCCGCGAAAGACTTCTTTGAAGAAACTCTAAGATCCTGGACTTTTTGCTTATCCAAGGTACGTGACCCAGAATCACTTTCGGACTGTAAAGAACCAAGGTTATGCTTTTCAGTAGCATTTTTTATGGTGCTGGTTAGCTTTGATAAAGTAATAGGCTTCTCCAAATAATCGTATGCCCCAATTTTTGTTGCCTCCACAGCAGTATCAATTGTTGCATGACCTGACATAACGATCACTGGAATTTTAAACCCAGATGCCATCCATTCCTTTAATAGTGTGATTCCATCAGTATCAGGCATCCAAATATCAAGTAAGATTACCTCAACCGAAGGACGAAGCATTAAGCTTCGGGCTTCTGCGCCATTGGCAGCAAGCGTTACGGTATGCCCTTCATCCTGTAAAACCTCAGTCAGGAGTTCTCTCACACCTATCTCGTCATCTACTATTAGTATTTCAGCCATATTAAAAATTCTTTATTCTATTCTATCAAAAAGAAGCGTGACAATTACTCCTGTGTTTTTACTTTTAACGTTCTCTCTATTTGTTAACGATATTTCAGCCTTATTTTCCTTTATTATTTTTTTTACTATTGCTAAACCTAATCCAGTTCCTTTAGCCTTAGTTGTAGTATACGGGTCAAAAACCCTGGATAACACATCGCTAGTTATTCCAGGTCCGTTATCTTCAATACAAAGCTGTAACCGCTCAGTACCTTTAATGTTAGTAGTGCATATTTTAATGTAAATAAACCCATTTTCTTTCCCGTTTATAGCGTCTTGCGCATTCTGAAGTAGGTTATGTAAAACTTGTAGCATTTGATCCTTATCGAATTCAAGAAATAACGAGTTCGTGTCGTCTGGACTATGATACTTTATTCGTGGATCTCCAGAATACATTTGCAAAAACTCATTCAGTAATGCGTTGATATTTAACCTAACAGGACGAGCACTCGGCAGTCTTGCGTATTGTTGAAATTCATCAACCATTGTTTTTAGAGAGCTTGCCTGGTCAACAATCATATTGGTCGATTTCACCAAAATACTCTCTTCTTCAGCTTCTAATTTTCCCTTTAACCTTTTGTTAAGTCTTTCCGCAGAGAGTATTATAGGTGTTAAAGGATTTTTAATTTCATGGGCAAGTCCTCTTGCCATGTCGGTCCAGAGTTGAGACCTTTGTGCATCTAAGAGAGCCGTTATATCATCAAACACTAAAATTATTCGATTATCATTATCAAACTCAACGTTTGGTAAGGAAAAAGTTGCCATTTTTAAACTAACTTTACTCCCATCTGCCCTTACAACATCTACTCTATGTTGAAACTCGTAGTTTTTTGGTGATGATTTCTCAAAAAAGGATTTTTGTTCTGATATGACAGGAATTTTTTCTAAAGGTAACTCAAGATAAGACAGCAAAGGAAATCCTAAAATTTCTTGCGCACTTGAATTAAACTGCTCCAAATGCCAACTTTTATCAAAAACCATTACTCCTGTAGTCAAATGAGCCAGAATTTGTTCGAAAAAACGACTAGAAGTCTTTAATTGTCTCTCACTATCTAAAGCCGCGGCTTGTGCAGCACTTAGCTTTAACATCATCTCATTAAAAGATGATAATAAATCATTTAATTCATGATTTAACTTATCAGTTTTTAGAGGCCGGAAATCTCCGAGTCGCACAACTCTCGTAGCTCTCTCGAGCGACTTAAGAGGGCCAATTAACCAACCACTTAATAAAATAGATGCTATTAAAGCTCCTGAAACTGCTAAAAGAAATGTAAAAATCAGGGTGACATTATACATCTTGCTGATTCCCTCTTTTCCGAGTAACAGCTGCTCATAATCGTTAAATCCTTTGTTTAAAGCTTCGAGATCTTTTACAAGCACTTCAGGTATTGGCTCTATCCATTGAACAACTAACATATCGTCCCACTCGATTAGGTAATTAGATAAAACAAGGGCTCTAACCTGTAAAACATCTTGTTTTTCTACAGGTGACTCGATTTGAACAATTGAACCACCAGCTCTTAACCTGTTAATTAACGCACTTGATGGAAAATCTGGTATCAACTCCTTTCCTGCCCCCTCTAGTGCTAAAATCGTTCCCTTTGAAGAAAACACAGCTATTTCGGCAGAACTGTTGTTAGAGGCAACCCCTTCCAAAACCGATAAAAGGTTAGCCTCTTGCTCTGCTTCTATGCTCGATGCTACCTGCTTAGTTTGGAAAACAACATCTGATTTTATAGCGTCTAAAGTTGCCCTACCCAATCCATATCCAGAATCTAATGCGGTATCAACACTTTCTGAAAACCATGTATCGATAGTTTTTGCGAGAAACTGATTTGAAACAATAAAAACAAGAGTTACGGGAATGATCGCAACAATAGCAAATGTTACGACAAGTCTGATAATAAGCCTTGATCCAAAGGCTTTTCTTTTGTACCTCAACCAAGCTTTGCGAACAAGTGAAAGAGTTAGAACTATCAGTAAAAAAGATAAAAATATATTAGCGTTTATTAACCACCCATAGTTAATATCTACAGTTGGTGAATAACTCGATGAAAGAGACAAAAGCACAAGAAGGCTTAAAGATACTGCCCCAACCACAAAAAGAGTCGCTCTTAAAATAAAACTCAATACATATCTCCCAGAATTACATCAACCCAACCAGTTGATACTTGCCATGAATTATCGGAGGCAGCAACAATTGATATTGGCCTCGGTAATGACTCTAAATTGAGCTTTAATCTAATTCTGGCGTATACATTATTTTTTTTTACTGATAAATTGTTTACAGGAATCGATATCCAATCCCTGACACTCAAACAAGCAGCCAAAGCCTCAGTCAGACTCTCGAAATAAACAAAATTGCCGCTATTTACCTGAACAGAGAACCTTCTTGTAATTCCATGATATTGTAATGTTGCATGTCTTTTTTTACTATAAATATTTTTTGACCAGATAAAAGATGGTTTATAAATTTCAAACTCTGAAGAGAATTCAAGTGGAATTCCAGTTCGTAGGGCTTGGATAAGAGTATCCTCCAGTTCGACTGATACGTCGCCATTTAAAACTAAATATTTATTTTTAATAGCTACATTAGTATTTTCAAGAATAATTTTTGACCCACTTTGCTCAAGATCTGACGCACAAGATAAAAGAGAAACAACGATAAATAAAAAACAACTTTTAATTATTTTTCCCATTTAGTTCTTTTTTTCAGAATAGCGTAAAAGAATCCATCATTTCCTAACCAATCTTTGCGAATATTTTTTTTATCAATACAAGTAAGAGGTTTTTCATACAAATCTATGCCAATTTTTGGTTCAATTAGGCCTGGGGCGCTCTTTCTTTCTGCATCCTTAGTCCTTCTCAAAAATTTCAAAATTTGGTTTTCTCCTTCGTTGTAGAAAATAGAACAAGTAGAATAAATTAAGATACCGCCTGTTCTTAAAATTGTCCAACTTGCATCTAATAATTTAGCTTGTAAAAGAATCAAGTTTTTCAATTGACTTGGTGTTCTAACCCAAGGTATCTCAGGATGCCTTCGTAATAGACCAGATGCGGAGCAAGGAGCATCTAATAAAATATAATCAAATCCATTTTCACAGTAATTTTGTAATTCCATTAGACCAACTTGGTCTAATGGATCGAATGAGCATGTTAATGGTGTTGTTACTAAATAATTTTTTAACCTTACTATTTCAGTTTTCATTTTTTTCATTCTCTCTCCAGATTTATCATTGGAAATAAGATTAAACCTATGTAGTGTTGCTAATGCCAGACTTTTGCCCCCAGGGGCGGCACACATATCAAGTACCTTGCTCTCTTCACATGGTTGCAAAAGAGTGGAAATAAGCTGAGAACTTGAATCCTGTACGCTAATTTTTCCACCTTTAAATGCTTCAGTTTTTAGAATATTAAATGGGGGTATTACCGTATATGCTCGGGGACCAACTTTGATTAATGTTTTATTTAAATGATCGAACTCTCTAGAAATACTTTCTATCTCTCGAAGATCATTTACTCTTATTGTTAACGGAGGATGAGCGTCAATTGACTCTAAGAAAGTGTTTTGAATTCTTTTTGAAATACACTGTTTTTTAAAGTGTCCTATCCACCAATTTGGAGCATTCCACTTAGAGCAATGTGAAGCATTTTTTTTTGACAGAGATTCAAAATCTGTCATTATTTTACGTAACAAAAAGTTTCCAAATCCTGCAGTTTTTCTTCCACATATTAGTTTTAACGCTTCCACTGATTGACTAACTATTACATGTGATGCATATCTCTTCTTATCGATTAATGCGATCGCAATCGCAATTACAGAAATTATCAATTCACTTGGTTTTTTCTTTGATAATATATTTAAACAATAAAACGTTAAGCCCAACCTTCTTAGCCCAATAAACCTTAAATATTTTTGATTAGGAGTCAAATCAGAAAAGTTTTTATTTTCTCCCAACATAAAATGTGATGCCTTCACAATATCTTCATGCAAGGGTTTTTTCATCATTTTGAATTCAGTTCATGTTCTAATTTTTTCAACCTTAGAATCCTCTCTTCAGTTGAGGGATGGGTGGAGAATAAATTTGTAAATCCTTTTTTGGACATTGAAGGGATAATCATCATTTGCGCAGTTTCAGGATGATTTTCAAGTTTTTCGAATGAACCGTTTTTTGCATTCTTTTCTATTTTGTTCAGTGCAGATGCAAGAGCAGCAGGATTTCCCGAAATTATCCCTCCAACCCTATCAGCTTCAAATTCACGAGAACGAGATACGGCCAATTGAATAACAGAGGCAGCTAGAGGAGCTAGAAAGATAATCAACAAACTAAAAACAGGATGAGCTGATCTACCAACCCCCCTTTGACCAAAAAACATGGCCATGTAAGCAATGGATGTTATTGCTGCCGCAAAAACTGCACTTATAGTTGAAATAAGTATATCTCTATTTATAATATGCGCTAATTCGTGAGCTATAACTCCTTTTAGTTCATTTTTATCAAGAATCTTCACCAGCCCACTAGTGACTGCAATAGCAGCATTATCTGGATTACGACCAGTTGCGAATGCATTTGGGGTTTCTTCTTCAATAAGATAAATTGCTGGTTTAGGTACTTGAGTAGTTGAGCATAAATCAAAAACTATCTCGTTTAATTCTGGGTAGTCTACTTTGCTAATAAGTTTTGCTGAGTAAATTTTTAAAATTAATTTATCAGAATACCAAAACGCTGTTATATTCCCAATGAAGGCAAACATTAACGCGAAAATCATACCAGCCTCGCCGCCTATGAAAAATCCCACATAAGCAAAAAGCAAAATTAACAAAAACATTAAGAAAAAAGTTTTTAAATAGCCCATAGTCTATTCTTTATTAAAACTTAATCTTTCAAAAAATTTGAATCCATTAGAAAAAGCTTTTGCACTTAGCCATTTTCCTCCCTCTTTTTGTAAATTCATCACTCCCAAATATCCTTGACCACATGAAATATTAACTACAAACTCATTTTGAGATAAGTTAACAATGACTTTTCCAGGTAGGTCATAGCTGTTATTATTTAAGGAAGTTACTTTTGACCTTCCAAACTTAACTCTAATGCCATTAAGGAATGAATACGCACAAGGTTTTGGATAAAAAGCATTTATTTTGTGCATGATACAAGTTGCAGTTTCAGTCCAGTCAATATTTAACTCTTTTTTTTCTATTTTTTTCGCATATGTTGCATTGTAATTATTCTGCGAGACAAAAAGTGTTTCTGGCTTGACCTCAGAAAAAAACTCTTCTAATAAAATAGACCCTTTTATAACCAATCGAGTTTCTAATATATCTGTCGTATCTAACTTCAATATCTTTTCTTTTGATTGTTTCCAGATAGGCCCACTATCGAGTTTTTCAACCATTTTCATAATACTAACCCCTGTCCAATCATTTCCTGCTTCAATAGCCCTTTGAATGGGTGCTGCACCTCGCCACTTCGGCAGTAATGAAGGATGTAAATTAATACAACCAAGTTTGGGTAAATCCAAAAAATTTTTATCTAATATTATTCCAAATGACGCCACTAAAAGAATATCAATCTGTTTTAATTTTATTTTTAAATCTTGATTTAACTTTTGATTTTTTTCCATCGTAACTACTGGAATTTTTTTAGCCTTACAAAATTCATAAACATCTGTGTTTTTTGTTTTTTTTCCTCTGCCTTTAACTCTTTGTGGCAATGTTATTACAAATTGTAATGAAACTAAATTAGTAATATTTAAAAGTAAATGATCTAAAACCTTTATTGAAAAACCCTCAGAGCCTGCAAATGCGACCTTCATTGGCTAAACTTCAATAAACTGTTTTTTTCGTTCTTTTGCCAGTCTTTTAATTATTTTTTCTTGCTTTAGCCGAGATAAACGGTCTAAAAAAACAACCCCTTCTAAATGGTCTATCTCATGTTGAATACATACCGATAAAAGTTCGTCAGCCTCGTATTCCACTACTTTTCCATCTAAACGTTGGTATTTCAAATTAACCGTAGCGGGTCTTTGAACTTTTTCATAAACACCAGGTACAGAAAGACAGCCTTCATTATATTCACGAATTTCTTTGCTAACTCTATTTATTTCAGGGTTTATGAAAATAATTGGTTTATTTTTTTCCTCAGAGAGGTCCATTACAACTACCCTCTGCAAAACATTAACTTGGACAGCTGCCAGTCCAATTCCTTTCTCGGAATACATTGTTTCCAACATATCATCAGCTAGCTTACTTAATTTTTTGTCAAAATTTAAGACGGGCTTAGCTACTGATTTTAAGCGCTTATCGGGATAATGAAGTACTTTTAAAATAGTCATAAATTTAATTTTTTTTTATTTTTTACTTGCAATGAACACCATTTGAGTAATATGATGCAAAAAATTTTACAATATTTCAACAATTGGATTATGAATAAAGCACTAGTTATAGCAGAAAAACCTTCAGTTGCCTCTGATATTGCCAAAGCCTTAGGTGGATTTAAGAAGTTAAAAGACTTCTATGAAAGGGACGATATGGTCATTACAGCGGCTGTTGGTCATTTATTAAAAATGGTGGTCCCAGAAAAACACGATATAAAAAGAGGAAAGTGGAGCTTGAAGAATTTACCACACTTACCACCAAAGTTTTCCCTCGAGCCTTTTGAAAAAACTGAAACAAGATTAAAAGTTATTGTTAAACAAATAAAAAGAAAAGATATTTATTTGTTAATTAATGCTTGTGATGCCGCAAGAGAAGGAGAATTAATATTTCGGCACATCGTTGAGTATTCAAAATGCAAACTAGAAATAAAAAGACTTTGGCTACAATCAATGACGCCAGAGGCAATTAGAACAGGGTTTAAAAATCTAAAATCTAATAATGAGTTGATACCACTGTCAAATGCTGCCAAATGTCGCAGTGAAGCTGATTGGCTTGTTGGAATAAACAGTACGAGGGCGTTTACTGCTTTTAATAGCTTAGATGGAGGATTTTATAAAACACCCGTTGGAAGAGTGAAAACTCCAACGCTTGCAATGGTTGTTCAACGTGAAGAAGAGATTAACAAATTTTTAAGTGAACCCTATTATGAAATAGTAACAAATTTTAAAACACGTCGCAGTTATTATACTGGAAGGTACTTTGATACCAACTTCAAAAAAAGTAAGGATAACCCGCACCATCGAGAAACAAGGATATGGGACAGAAAGAGTGCCGAATTTATTGTCAATGCAATTAAAAACCAAATAGCTTCTGCCAAGGATGAGAAAAAAACTGTTACACAGTCACCACCTATGTTATTTGACTTAACTAGTTTACAGAGAGAAGCCAATAATCGATTTGGTTTTTCTGCAAAAAACACTGTCGGTTTAGCTCAGGCCTTATACGATAAACATAAGTTAACGACTTACCCAAGAACTGATTCTAAATTTTTGCCAGAAGACTATGTTGAAACGGTAACAAATACAATTAACGAATTACAAGGGTATTCAAATTTTTCTATATTCTGCAGTGAAATAATAAAAGAAAAATTTGTTTCAAAAAATCACAAGGTTTTTAATGATAAAAAAGTCAGTGACCATTTTGCAATTATACCTACAGGAGTCTTTCCAAAAAAACTTTCCGAACCTGAACAAAAACTTTATGAACTTATTTTAAAAAGATTTTTAGCGATTTTTTTACCATCTGCAAAATATCTAAACACAAAGAGGATTACCATTGTTGGAAAATATAATTTCAAAACAGAAGGGAAGATTTTAGTAAATCCTGGATGGCAAAAATTGTATTTAGATTTATCAAATATAAAAAAAGATAATTTAGTAGAAATTGACGAAAATGAGAAAATTCTTTGTAACGAAATAACCATTGAAGACCAAACAACAAAACCACCACCACATTACAATGAAGCGACACTACTTTCTTCAATGGAAACGGCTGGGAAACTAGTAGAAGATGACATTCAAAGAGAAGCTATGGTTGAGAAAGGGATTGGTACTCCCGCTACCCGGGCTGGTATTATTGAAGAGTTAATAAAGGACAAATATTTAATACGGGAGGGAAGGGATTTATTAATCTCGCCATCATCTTTACGGCTGATGCAGCTATTAGAAGGGCTAAGAATTAAGGAGTTGTCTCGTGCTGACTTAACAGGTGAATGGGAATTTCGGCTTAAAGAAATAGAAAATGGAATAATAGATAAAGACGTATTTCTTAAAGACATAAGATTAATGGTGTCGCAAATTGTCGAAAAAACAAAGAGTTACGACAGTATTACAATTCCAGGGGACTATGCAACATTAAATGCTCCATGTCCAAAATGTAACGACACAGTAAAAGAAAATTACAAACGTTACGGTTGTGTAGCCTGTGATTTTTCAATTTCCAAAACGCCTGGTGGTAGGTGCTTAAGTGTTACCGAAGCAGAAATTTTTATAAAAGAAAAAAAACTGGGTCCTTTAGAAGGCTTTAGAAATAAATGGGGCGGGTTATTTGTAGGTACCATCATTATGACTACAGACTATAAATTAAAATTCGATTTCGATACTGGAGATTCAGAGGAATTCAATACTCTCTCTTATGACAAGTCAACAGTTATAGGTAAGTGTCCTAAATGTTCGAGTGACGTTGTAATTTATAAAAGCAGTTATATTTGCGCTAAAACAGTAGGAAAAGATAAATCTTGTACCTTTAAAACTGGTCTTGCTGTTTTACAGCAACCTATTTCAACAGAGCAAATGGTAAAGCTTTTAACAAATAGAAAAACAGATTTATTAGAAGGGTTTATATCCTCAAGAACAAGAAGAAAATTTAAAGCATTTCTTATAATTAAAGAAGACGGTTCCATTGGCTTTGAATTTGTAGCTAAACAGAAAAAGTCTAAACGTCAAGGTTAGCAACATTAAGCGCATTTTTTTGAATAAATTCTTTCCTTGGCCCTACTTCTTCTCCCATTAAGGTTACAAAAATGTTTTTTGTTTCTTCTTCATCATTAATTTCTATTTGAGTTAATA
>NYVY01000030.1 GCA_002684875.1 Pseudomonadota bacterium | reverse complement strand
CAATCGCCCAAACGACCTCGTTCCAAATAGCGACGCTCGTGACCCCTCTAAATTTAAGTTTTTTATTTACCCAAACCAAATTATCTTTTTCTCGATTATGAAGCTTTATTTCATCGTTACTATTAACAGTGACTACATAGGGAAAACTAAAAAAAGCTGGAGAAAAAACATTTTCTTCTTTTTCCCAAACAATAATTCCAGATTCCTTGTCAAGGCATGAAACTTTAGTTTGATAAACGCTACTACAGATCTCTTCATCATCGAGCTTTGGTGTTCCGATCAGATCGACAATTCTCTCAACCTCATTTTGACCTTTAGGGAAAGCAAGTCGAGTATCCCAAATACTAAATCCAGTTTTTGGATTTAAAAAGAGTAAAAATCCCCCAGCCATGTTAACCGCCAAATTCCTGCTTAACATAGAATCGAGGTCCTGAGAGTTACCTCTGATAAATTCCATATCAGACTGAGCATGAAGAATTAGTGGAGGTCCTCTCTTAGAGACGCTCCATAAAAGCTTCCCACTATCTCTTGCATAGCTAACAATTCTGTTATTCTCCTCTCTAACTATTATACCCAGGTCTCCTATTTTCGGTGCTGTTCGAACGATCCCAGTGAGAGGAATGGTCCACAATTTGCCACTCTGCTCACTAAAAAAGACTAAATCTCCATTCAACGAAACATAAGAAAAGAAACGTTCGTCATTTTCTTTTCTATACCCAACTGCTGATAAGGATTCTTCCTCAAACTGCACCTCTTTAATAGTTTCTCCAGAATTTAGGTCAATCACAAAAACCTTCTTTTTCATTCCATAAATGACTAATTCATCATCAAATATTTTTGAAGATGGCAAGATATTGATTCCAGCATCTTTTTTTAAGTATCCTGAGGAAAAAACCCAACCCTTTTCCAATGTAATCTCTTCCTTATAACTTTCAAGCGCTTTTGGTTCAATTTTTTTAGAAGAGAAAATTGAGCATCCTGTTAAGCTGACAGTCAACAAAAATACTAAGAAACAAAGGAAAGGCAAGTTTTTGTTTTTCATGTTTTTCCTATTTGGTGTTCCTAGCGTTAAGCGTTGCAAGCTTTCTACTNACGAAGTCAATTGCANCTTGATTTCNAAGAAAATCCGAGTAAGCCTGTAGCGCTTTTTCCCAATCTTTTCTGGCTGAGTTNAAATCTCCCATTGCTGCATGAGCGTCNCCTCTNCGATCAAGGGCAATCGCTAGCCAACTATCTGGAATCTCTTTAGGAATCAACTCCTGATTCAGAATTTCACCTGGTCTGTTTAAATCTAAGAGTAAACCACTCAATCTCGTTCTTGCCAACCATTCCACATGTTGGTTATCAACTAAACTCCTAAGAACGGACTCTGCCTTTTCTTGATTACCTTCAGATAACAAGCCTTTAGCTGCCATCAATCCAGCAAGTCCCGCTTGCAGAGTTCCAGGGTGTTCTTTAGAAATTTTGTCAATCAACTTACTGACAACATCAAAGTTTTGCGCATCTAAATTCTTCTCAACACTTAATAGAATTTTTGAAGCTTCGTCTTTGTTATAAATCTGCCAAAATTTCCACGCATTAAAAAAAATCAAGCCAAGAAGTACGAAAGTAGCGACACCTATTATCCACTTGCCATTGGTTTCCCAAAAAGCTCTAAGATTTTGCATCTGCTCCTGTTTTTCTAAATCTTCTCTCATATCATTTTTTTCCTTCGTTTGCTTTTTTCAATCAGTAAAAAATCTGCTAGTTGTTCAATGGGCATGGTTTTTTGAANTGAGCTCGGTCGACTTGATTGNCTTTCATATCCTATGGATTTAATACTCACGCAATTTTGTNTAGCCTCCTCCAAATTANAAATAGCTACAAANCTAGCCCGATTTCTATTGGCCCTTTTTATCTGAGACTTGATACTGGCTGACGTAATATCAACTCTAACATTTAAGCCTGCCTCCCTTAGCTTTTCCGAAAAACCCATGGATAANAGTCGCATTGCTTCGCCATCNTGAGCAACGTAAAGATCNAATCCTTCGTCNAAAGANTCCTCTTGTTGGTGCTCAATAAGGTCTATCAACCTTTCCATACCAAGGGCAAAACCACATGCGCTAGAGATTTTTCCACCCAAATGACCGACTAGCGCATCATATCTACCCCCTCCGCATACCGTATTTTGACTCTGTTTCTCCTCTATTACCCATTCAAAGACTACTGAATTATAGTAGTCTAAACCTCGAACCAATGAGAGATCCACGTTGAATGGAATATTATTTGCATTTATAAAATCCAACAAGCCATTGAAGTGAGAGAGTGACTTTTGGCCTAAAAATGAATTTATCTTCGGCGCTTCACAAACGATTTTCTCAATACCTTTATCCTTTGAATCTAAAATCCTTAGAGGATTAATGTTCAGCCGTCTCAAATCATCATCATTTAAACTATCCTCATGCTTTTTTAGATAATTACGCAAAGAGTCGATATACAAAGACCTTTCTTCTTTTGTACCTATAGAATTGATTTTTAAAACTGGTGTTTTTTTTGAGGNAAGTCCAACTTCTGCCCAAATCGCGCCGCAAATTAAAATTAACTCAGCTTCACATTCGAANCCTTCATAACCAAACATTTCCACACCGAATTGGTGAAACTGCCTAAACCTTCCAGCTTGCGGTCTTTCATGCCTGAACATTGGACCGTAGTACCATAATTTTCTGGGTTCGTTGTAAGCGAGACTATGCTGTACCACGGACCTAACGACTGGCGCTGTACTCTCAGGTCGCAAGCTCAAAAATTGCTCATTTAGTTGATCCTGAAATGAATACATTTCCTTTTCAACAATATCAGTTGCTTCTCCGAGCCCTCTAAGAAAAAGTTCGGTGCGNTCTAATATGGGAGTCCTTATTTCCTCNATACCATANCTTTTAAAAACAGAAATTATTTTATTCTCAACCACTCGCCAAATTCTCAGCTTTTCAGGTAGTAAGTCATTCATTCCCCTTACACCTAAGATTTTCTCCAACTCTCAACCTCCCGTTTCTAATGAAGCTTTTTTAAANCGTTTTTCNACGTAGTTCTCTATAATTTTTTTAAAATCACCNATAATATTTTCACCCTTTAGCGTAGGTCCGCGTCTACCGTCGATAAAAACTGGGGCGATTGGTTGCTCACCTGTTCCAGGTAAACTTATCCCAATATCTGCTTGCTCACTCTCACCGGGCCCATTTACAACGCACCCCATAACTGCAATGTTAAGCTTTTCAGAACCAGGATACTTCCGAGCCCAGTCGTTCATGTTGTTCCGAACAAATATNTGTACGCTCTCCGCAAGTTCTTGAAAAAAAGTTGATGTTGTTCTCCCACATCCAGGACAAGCTATCACCTCTGGACAAAATGCTCTNGCTCCTAAAGATTGTAGGATTTGCTGGGCAACGAAAACTTCCTCTCTTCTGTCTCCTCCAGGTTCCGGTGTTAGTGAAACTCTTATGGTATTTCCAATCCCCTTNTCTAGCAAAATAGAGAGTGCTGCAGCCGAAGATACGATTCCCTTCATACCCATGCCAGCCTCTGTAAGACCAAGGTGCAACGGAAATTGTGATTTTTCAAATAAATCAGTGTAAACACGGATAAGGTCTTGCAACCTTGATACTTTTGCTGAGATAACTATCTGATTATCTGCCATGCCAAGCTGCTTCGCTCTTTTTGCGCTAAGTAAAGCCGATTCAACAAGACTTTCTCTCATTACCGAATCAGCAGTTTCAGGCTCCTGTTTTTTTGCATTCTCATCCATTTTTCTTGCGAGAAGTTCTTGGTCAAGACTGCCCCAATTAACCCCTATTCTTATTGGCTTATTAAATACTAGGGCTGACTCAATCATTGATGCGAACTGACTGTCCTTTTTTTTCCCTCGCCCAACATTTCCGGGATTTATTCTTAGTTTTGAAAGGGATTCAGCGCATTCGGGAAATTCAGCCAGTAATTTGTGTCCATTAAAGTGAAAATCTCCAATCAAAGGTACTTCACAGTTCATCTTGTCGAGTTGATTTCTTATCTCCGGCACTGCTTTTGCAGCCTCTTTATTATTAACTGTAATTCGCACTAACTCAGAGCCAGCATCAGCAAGATTTTTTACTTGTATGGCAGTTTTTATAACATCTGCCGTATCTGTATTAGTCATTGACTGAACCGCGACTAGATTACTTCCACCCAAACAAACTCTTCTAGTACCCCAGGAAACCAAAACCTCTTCTCGAAGTTGCTTTTTATCAGGTTTCACAGTACTCCCAATCTCTGAATTTTGTCTTTTGGTCCATTGTTTTGCTTAATCCTGCTTAAAAATGATCCTGCAAGTTGACCACACGCACCGCTGACATCATCACCCCTTGTTTTGCGGATAGTTACTATTTGACCCGCACCTTGCAATGCTCGCCGATACCTTTCTATTCTTTTTAAAGCTGGAGTTTCGAAAAGACCTCCAGAATAAGGATTGTAAGGAATTAAGTTAAATTTCACTGAAACTTTATACTTTTCAATTAGTTTTATGATTTCTATCGCATGATTTTCTTCATCGTTCACCCCATTTAACAATGTAATCTCCATGGTAATAAAACCTCTTGGAGCCGATTTTTGATATTCCCAACAAGCCTCCATGAGTTGCTCTAAAGGATATTTTTTGTTAATGGGGACCAACTTGTTTCGCAAATCATTGTTCCCAGAGTGCAGTGACACTGCCAATGAAACAGGACAATCCTCCTTTAGTTTATATATAAACGGGACTACCCCAGAAGTTGAAACTGTAACTTTTCTTTTTGAAAGCCCATAACCGTCATCAGACAGAAACAAGGCCAATGCATTTTTCAAATTACTGTAATTTAACAGAGGTTCTCCCATGCCCATCATAACTACGTTAGTAATTTTCGCTGGGCCCAATAAATTATTCATTATCCAAATTTGTGAAATAATTTCGCCGAGGCTAAGGTTTTTTTTAAAACCGTTATTACCCGTCGCACAAAATGAGCAATCTACCGCACATCCAACTTGAGAGGATATACAGGCGGTTAACCTTTCTCCCTCTGGAATGATGACGGATTCTATCATCTCTCCAGATTCGAGTTTAAGTAATAATTTACTAGTGCCATCTAATGCCTTTTGGTGTTGAATAATTTCAGGAATCAGAATTCTTGAGTGTTCTAGGAGTAAACCCTTGAATTTTGTCGAAATATTCGACATTCTTTCGAAATCAAGTACACCCTTTCCATGAATCCATTTCGTTAATTGAGAAGCCCGGAACGGAGGTTCTCCCATGTCTGAGCACCATCTAACTAACTCTTGTTTTGAAAGGTCAAAGATATTTATCATGCACTATCTATAAATTGCAATTCATTATTTCAATATTTGAAAAAAAATAAGCGATCTCTTCGGCAGCGGTATCGGCCGAATCTGAGCCATGTACCGCATTTGCATCAATGCTATCTGCGAAATCCGCCCTAATAGTTCCTTTGAGGGCCTCTTTAGGGTCTGTGGCTCCCATTATCTCCCTATTTTTTATAATCGCATTTTCTCCCTCTAGTACCTGTACCATAATCGGTCCAGAAACCATGAAGGACACCAGGTCAGAAAAAAACGGGCGATTTTTATGAATACCGTAAAAAATTTCTGCTTGATTTACCGATAAATGGGTCATTTTTGCAGCAACTACTCTCAACCCTGCTTTTTCAAAGCGATTATATATTTCTCCGATTACATTTTTCGAGACCGCATCTGGTTTAATAATTGATAAAGTTTTTTCTGAACCCATACTTTCCTTTTAAATGAAGTTTAATAATATTATTCTATCTTTGATTACCAAAGGCTTTACAGACCACAAATTATAATGTAATCATATAGATTATAGGAAACCTTTGTGGTCCAGGATAGTCTATGTATCAAAGTAAGGAGAAAAGATAATGATACCTGATATTAGTCGTTTTCAATCAACTGGCAATGCCGAAACCGTTGCCGTAAAAAACAAAGTGTTAAAGAATACTTATATGCTGCTTTCCGCGTCTATGGTTCCCACTGTTGCAGGCGCATGGATAGGGATTAAATTTGGTTTCTCACTATTTAGCGGGAGTCCTTTGCTAAGTATGCTTTTATTCATGGGCATTGCATTTGGATTCTTTTTTGCAATTGAAAAGTTCAAAAATAGTACAACTGGGGTATACCTATTGTTGGGATTCACATTTTTCATGGGGTTGATGCTATCGCGGTTGTTAGGTTTTGCTTTAGGAATGCAAAACGGGGCTCAGCTTATTGGTTTAGCCGCTGCTGGAACAGGTGGAATTTTTTTTGGTATGTCAGTTCTTTCCA
>NYVY01000029.1 GCA_002684875.1 Pseudomonadota bacterium | reverse complement strand
AGAGGAAACTAGGCCTATTCTTCAGGAAAAATATTTGAGTGACATTAACGCGGATATCTTAGTATTAGCGAAAGATTTATATGATGAAATTTCATTAATAAGTACATGTTTTAAGGTTGGTACATTAGTTACTCTTGAAAAATTAGAGAACATTCAAGTGTCACCAACTCCAAGTAACGTAATATATTTACACAATATTCAGGACCCTGGAAATTTAGGAACAATACTGCGAACCTGTTCAGCTTTTAATTTTACACAAATCTGGATTTCAAAGAGGTCAGTAGACCCCTGGTCCCCAAAAGTAATTAGGTCTTCCGCTGGTTATCATTGTTTATTAAAAATAGTAATTTTTGAGAACTTTGACGATGTTTTTAAAATGTCCTGCAAATANAAACTCCAAACATTTCTNATAGATACGAATAAAGAAGGNAGCAGCCTTNTNACGGCTAATTTAGAAGGTAAAAATAATTTATTCTTGTTTGGAACAGAAGGAAAAGGTTTTCCAGTNGNACTAAAAGAAANATATCAATTTAATGANACGCTGTCCATTCCGCAAAATTCTATGGTTGACTCGTTAAACCTTGCAGTTGCAGTATCCATCTGTCTTTATGAATCATTCCGCCAAAACCAGTGAGTTAAGAATCAGTAGAAGCTTTTATAATTTCCAGCGGAAATTTTTCTCCATTTTTGAATGTAAAGATTGTCAGCGAAGCATTCTTTACATCTCCAAAATCGTCAAATGATATTGGTCCTGTAACGCCATTATACGTAAGGTCTGATAAATATTTAGCGTATATATTGGGGTTTGTAGAATCAGCGTCTACCATGGATTGAACCAGCATCATCGTTGCATCATAAACGTATGGGGAATAGAGTTTAACAGGAACATTATTTATTTCGAGAAAACGTTTTTTAAATTCAGAATTTTTTTCAATAGTATTCGGATCGATTAGGCCTCCAGCCTCAGCACAAAAAACTTTTTTGTCACCCAAAGCCTCGCCAGCGAGATTTGGTAGTTCAGTGGTACATATACCATCTCCTCCGAAGAATTTAATATTCATATTAAGCTGCTGCATCTGTCTTAACATTGGGCCAGCAATAGCATCCATCCCACCGAAAAATATTAGATCAGGGTTTTTACTCTTTATCGCAGTTAATATGGCAAAAAAATCGGTAGCCTTATCATGGGTGTACTCTCTACTGACTATCTTACCCCCAGCCTTCTCAAAGCTTCTTTGAAACTCTTTAGCAACTCCAGCACCATATGCGGTTCTATCGTCTATCACAGCAACTTTTTTTAATCCTAAGCTACCAAAACTGTATTTTCCAAGACTACCACCTAACTGGATATCATTAGCTACAACTCGATAAGCACGTTTAAAGCCTTGCCGAGTGTATTTTGGTAATGTTGCAGAAGGGGAGATTTGAGGAATACCTGCGCGATTATACATTGCAGACGCTGGCACAGTCGTTCCCGANTTCAGGTGACCAATAACCCCAGCTACTTCATAATCAATCAATTTTTGAGCTGCGGAAGTACCTTGTTTCGGATCCGCTGCATCATCTTCGGATAAACCTTCAAAAACGACAGGTTTGCCATCAATAACCAGATTTCTCTTGTTTAAATCAGCAATAGCCATGTTGAACCCAGCTTCATTATCTTTTCCAAGATGAGCTTGGTTGCCTGTCAAAGGTGCTACATGACCGATTCGTACTATATTGTTGTTACCTTTATTTTGGTCACATGAGCTTATAAACAACATACATGAAGTTAAAGCAATTAAAATATTGATTCTAAACATATTTTTTCCTTAATTTTTCAAAGTTCGTTCCTTTAGAAGCCTTCTTTCATCTCGTTTCCACTCTTTTTCTTTAATGGCTGCTCTTTTATCAAACTGTTTCTTTCCTTTACCTAGGCCAATATTAATTTTTATGAACCCCGAATAAAAATGTAAGTCCAGCGGTAGTAAGGAATAACCCGCTCTATCAACTTTTCCTATTAGTTTACTGATTTCTTCACTTTTTAACAAAAGTTTTCTTGTTCGTACTGGGTCAGGTTTTACATGACTGGATGCAGATGATAACGGAGATATATGACAACCAATTAAGTATATTTCAGCATTTCTGATAACGACGTAAGATTCTTTAAGTTGGGCTCTTCCTGCTCTAATAGCCTTAACTTCCCATCCTTCAAGAACAAGCCCCGCTTCGTGCTTATCTTCGATAAAATAATCAAAATATGCTTTTTTATTAGAAACTATAACCATAAAATTATGCAATCATTAAATCGAACCACGGAAGTACCTATAAACCAAAACGAAATGTTCGACCTTGTGCAGGACGTAGAAAACTATCCATCATTTTTACCGTGGTGTAACTCAGCTGAAATTAAGGAAAAACATGAGGACTTNATTATCGCNGAAATACGNTGTGAATTACAGGGGGTNCCGATAAAATTCTCAACAAAAAATAAAAATAANAGACCTGAAAAGATTGAAATTTCATTAGTAGAAGGCCCGTTTAAGGATTTAGGTGGAATGTGGAATTTNACNGATTTAGGANATAATAACTCACGTATCGAACTTGACCTACATTGGAAAATGAAAAGCTTTTTACTTGAGAAAACACTAGGTTTAGTATTTGAAAAGATTGCACAGAAAATATTTGAATCTTTTGTTAGAAAGGCTTATGAAAGAAAGCGATAATGTTATTATTGAGTTAATCTCAGCCCGTAACGATACGGTCGTAACTCAGGTTTTTATTGAAAATAAGGGTATAAGTCCATCAGAGATTATAAAAAAACTCAACAAAATAATGATTAAAGAGTGGTCNACATCTGGTAATTTGGCTATNAATGGAGAAAAAATAGACCTTGATAAAGANATTAATGAAAGCGTTAGAATTGTTATGTTGAAAAGATTAACCTACGATCCGAAGGAGCTTAGAAGGATGAGATTGAAAAAACGCTTAAGAATGAGAAACGANAAATGAGAGACATTAGTGTCGGCTTGACATTTGACGATGTATTGTTGAAGCCTAGGTTTTCGGATATTTTACCTAAAGATACCTCCTTGAAGACAAAGGTGACTAAGGNTATTAGTTTAAATTTGCCCTTAGTGTCAGCAGCCATGGATACAGTTACAGAGAGTAGACTAGCGATTGCGATCGCAGAAGAGGGGGGATTAGGAGTAATTCATAAGAATCTTTCTCCAGATGCACAAGCAGCAGAGGTGTNAAAGGTTAAAAGATTTGAATCGGGTATTGTTAAAGACCCAATTACGGTNTTTCCAGATATGTCCGTTAGAGAGGTNTTNAGGCTTACGAGTGAGAAGAAAATATCTGGATTGCCAGTTGTAAATAAAACGAGGAAGGTAGTGGGTATCGTTACTAATCGAGATTTAAGATTTGAAACTGAGCTAGATCAACCAGTCCAAAACATCATGACTCAGAANGAACAANTAGTTACAGTTTCTGAAGGAGTAGATATTGAGCAAGCAAAGTTGTTAATGCATAAAAATAGACTAGAAAGAGTTCTTGTAGTGAACGAGCAGTTTCAACTTAAAGGATTAATTACAGTTAAGGATATCCTTAAGGGAATTGAACATCCATTAGCAGCCAAAGATGATCAAGGGAAACTTCTTGCTGGGGCTGCGATAGGGGTTTCTGTAGAGACTGAAGAACGAGTAGAAAAACTTGTAGAAGCAGGAGTTGATTTAGTAATAGTAGATACCGCTCATGGCCATTCAAAAGCTGTTTTAGAAAAGGTAAGTTGGATAAAGAAAGCTTATCCTAGGTTACAATTAGTNGCTGGTAATATTGCAACATCTGATGCNGCATTGGCCTTGATTGATGCTGGGGTTGATTCAGTAAAGGTTGGAATTGGACCAGGATCAATTTGTACTACCAGGGTGATTGCTGGGGTAGGGGTACCTCAGGTAACAGCAATTAATGATGTTGCAAAAGTTGCTCAGGGAGTAGGTATACCNGTGATTGCTGATGGAGGGATANGNTATTCGGGTGATGTAACTAAAGCGTTAGCTGCGGGAGCTGACACGGTGATGATTGGAAGTATGTTAGCTGGCACTGATGAGGCCCCAGGAGAAATAATTTTTTTTCAAGGCCGTTCTTACAAAAGCTATAGAGGAATGGGTTCCGTNGGAGCAATGCAAGATGGTTCTGCCGACAGATACTTTCAAGAGTCAAATCCATCAACAGAGAAATACGTACCAGAAGGAATTGAAGGACGGATAGCTTGTAAAGGGTCTATAAAGCAAATCATTTTTCAATTGGCTGGTGGNGTACAAGCTGGATTAGGGTACACTGGATGCANATCGATTAATGATTTACATAGGAATGCTGAATTCTTGCANGTAACATCAAGTGGTATAAGGGAATCTCATGTGCATGATGTGCAGATAATGAAAGAAGCGCCAAATTATCAAATTGATTAATAGTAAAAAGTGATTAGCCCTTATATTTTAATAATTGACTATGGTTCTCAATTAACCCAANTAGTCGCAAGAAGGNTAAGAGACTTAGGTTTTTATTCAGAGGTTATAAGTTTCACTGCAGTTGAAAAGCATAGTTCCATCAACCTAAAATCGACCAAGCTTAGTTTNATAAGGGGCATTATCTTATCTGGCGGTCCAAACACCGTTGGAGAAAATACAAGTCCATGTTTAGAGGATAGTCTGCTCAGATTAAATGTTCCCATTCTTGGGATTTGTTATGGAATGCAAATTCTTGCTGATAAGCTTGGAGGAACNGTTTCTTATGGAAAGAATAGGGAGTTTGGGAAAGCTNTAATTCGCGCTCGGGGGCACAGCAAATTATTCCGTGGNATTCAAGATTATACTAACGACGAAGGTCACGGTCTTATGGAAGTGTGGATGAGTCATGGCGATTCAGTAACAAAATTACCTCCAGGATTCAAATTGATAGCGTCTTCTTCGGATTGTGAGGTTGCTGCTATTGGTAACGAAGAAAAAAATTTTTATGGCCTTCAATTTCATCCCGAAGCGAGTCATACAAAGAAAGGAAGCGTGATTCTAGAAAGATTTTGTAAAGAGNTCTGTAATTGTGAACAGAGCTGGAACATGAAGAACTATGCAAGTTTACAAATTAAAAAAATAAAAAATGAGGTAGGTTCTGATAAGGTCTTACTAGGTTTGTCAGGTGGGGTAGATTCAGCTGTTGTTGCAAAAATCTTAGACGAAGCTGTAGGATCTCAATTAATTTGCATTTTTGTAGATACNGGGCTNCTTAGGATGAATGAGGCTTCAGACGTAATGTCAGCATTTAGTGGAAGGCTAAAGGGTATTGTAAAAAAAATAGATGCTTCAAAATTATTTTTTAATGCGCTAAAGGGAATTACTGATCCTGAAGAGAAAAGGAAGATAGTTGGCAAGTTATTTATAGNAATTTTNGAGAAAGAAGCTTGTAATTTTGNTGACGTAAAATGGCTAGCCCAGGGTACTATATATCCNGATGTAGTTGAGTCTGCAGGAAATATTGGTAGCGTNGCAAAGAAAATCAAAAGTCATCATAATGTTGGTGGATTNCCAGATNGATTGTCTCTAAAACTTTTAGAACCTTTAAGAGATTTATTTAAAGANGAGGTAAGGANACTTGGAACNACGCTTGGGCTCGAACATCAATTGGTATATAGACATCCTTTTCCAGGNCCTGGTTTGTCAATCCGAATCCTAGGTGAAGTCACTGAAGAAAGAGTTAATCTTTTACAACACGCTGACCAAATATTAATCAATTTATTAAAAAATACTGCCGTTGATGAAAAAGATATTGTACAAGGATTAACATCGTCAGTTAATTTAGGTAAGAGCTGGTATGATTCTACTTCTCAAGCCTTTGTCGTTTTCTTACCAGTTAAGTCTGTTGGCGTTCAGGGAGACAATAGAACATATCAATGGACGGTAGCGGTCAGAGTTGTTGAGACAAACGATTTCATGACGGCAAATATTGCTAGGTTACCTTTTACCCTAGTGGAGAACATCTCGTCTGAAATCATAAACAAGGTGAAAAATGTTAATCGTGTAGTTTTTGATATCTCTAACAAACCACCAGCAACCATTGAGTGGGAATGAGATGATACAAATTCTATTACCGATTCATATTCTTGCAGGAATAATTGGTTTGATTACTGCTGCTCTTGCAGTTTCATCTGAGAAAGGTAAAAGACTGCATGTGCTTTCA
>NYVY01000028.1 GCA_002684875.1 Pseudomonadota bacterium | reverse complement strand
AGAGTTTACACCTGTTAACCAAGAATGCGTNTNTCTTNGAACTTCCGANTCAAAATGAANAACTTGACCCCTNGCATGNACTCCAGCATCAGTTCTACCAGCACAAACAACTCTAGTACTTTCCTTTGAAAACTTATTTAAAGCACCCTCTAAGCAGTCTTGAATTGTATTTCCAGATGCCTGACTCTGCCATCCGTGCCACCCTGTCCCTTCATATTCTAACCCTAAAGCTAGGCGCAAATTACCCCTCCCCACCATTAGTTTCGTTTACTAAAATCCTTAGCATCCTCCTCAATGGTTCGGCGGCTCCCCATAAAAGCTGGTCTCCGACCGTGAAGGCCCCAATCAATTTTTTATCTGCTCGCATCTTCCTAATTCTTCCAATTAATATTTTCAATGTGCCGCTTACATGAACTGGGCTGAGGTACCTTTCAGAATCTTCCTTAGTGTTTTGGATTACTTCAACCCACGAATTTCCTTCTTTTAAAATACGACCCAACTCATCAACAGGAATTTCTTTTTTTAACTTTATTAACAAAGACTGACTATGGCATCTTATGGTACCAACCCTAACACAGGTATAATCGACGGGGATAGCGTCTTTGTGGACTAAACCTAGTATTTTATTTAGCTCCGCATTTCCCTTCCATTCTTCTAAACTTGACCCTTCTCCTAAGTCTTGATCAATCCATGAAATTAAAGATCCTGCTAATGGTACCTTAAAAAATTCCTTTTCTCCGTCTGATAACGTTTTTAGCGAATTCAAAACAAGTTTGTCAATTTCTAATATGTCACTTTTATCTNCTTCTAATTTTTCTTTAACAGCACNATNCAACAACCCCATTTGACGNAAAAGCTCCCGAATATGATTGGAACCCCCGCCAGAAGCCGCCTGATAAGTTGTACTGCTAATCCACTCAACTAAATTATTTTTTANTAAGCCATTTATCGCCATTAATAAACAGCTAACGGTACAATTACCTCCACAAAAATTTTTCTTTCCGTCTTTTATTGCACTTAATATTTCTGAATGATTAACTGGATCCAAAACAATAACTGAGTCANTTTCCATCCTCAACTCTCTTGATGCATCAATCCAAAAACCGCTCCATCCCATATTTCTCAATGGTTTAAAAATTTTATTTGTGAAGGATGAACCCTGACAGGTTAATATAACGTCGCAATCTTTGAGTTCATCTAAAGAATAGGCATCATATAGAATATTTCTGCCATTGAAAGAGACAGGTAATGAAACTAACCCGCCAGAATTTGAAGTTGAAAAAAACTTAACCTCTATATCTTTAAAATCTCCTTCAGCAACCATTCTTTCTATTAGGACTGAACCAACCATACCTCTCCAGCCAATCAATCCAACTAACATAGAGACTCCAAGTCTTTTATGATCTCTACTCCAATTTCTTTTGTTCCACAAACTTTCCATCCTTTTTTACANATATCTATTGTCCCAATTTTTTTGTTTAAAGTTTTCCGTATTGCTTTCTCAATTAAGTNACCAANGTCGTCTAAGTTAAAAGAATACTTAAACATCATAGAAAGAGACATAAGCATTGCAATAGGGTTGGCGAGATTTTTTCCTGCAATGTCTGGAGCCGAACCATGAATCGGCTCATAAAGACCAAACTTATTATCACTCAGTGATGCTGAGGGTAAAAGACCTATTGAACCAGTAATCATAGACGCTTGATCCGATAAGATGTCGCCAAAAATATTACCTGTAAGCATCACATCAAATTGTCTAGGATTGCAAACTAACTGCATGGCTGCATTGTCAACATAAAGATGGTTAAGTTGAACACTATCATAGGACTTGGAAATATTTGTCACGGTATCCCTCCAAAACTGCATTGCCTCTAAAACATTAGCTTTATCAATTGAAGTTACTTTTCTACCTCTTTTTAAAGCTAATTCGAATGCTACTTTTGCAATACGTTCAATTTCAGGCTCTGAATAAATCATAGTGTTATAACCATATCTAACACCTTGCTTAGTCTTAAAACCTCTTGGCTGCCCAAAGTATATATCTCCAGTCAATTCTCTAACTATCATTAAATCAACCTCTTTAATTACTTCACTTTTTATAGCTGAGTTTTCTATTAACTCATTAAAAATGAATATGGGTCTTAAATTAGCAAAAAGGTTTAATTCTTTCCTNAGNGATAGTATNGCTACCTCTGGTCTTGATGCTTGAGGAAGGTGATCAAAAGAATAATCACCGACCGCACCAAATAACACTGCATCCGCTTTTTTTACCATTTCAATGGTCTNTTGAGTAATTGGGGCACCNCAATCACGAATAGATACCCCACCNACTAATCCACTTTGTAAATTTAAATCAATCAGCCCAGCNTTTTTTAAAAAATGTAAGACATCAAGGCTGACTGACATAATTTCAGAACCAACTCCGTCACCNGCTAANATAGCCAAATTCAACGTTTTCACTTTATAACCTCCGAAGGATTTTTATTAAGCCACGGCTTGTCACGAAATCTATTTTCTTGNAATTTTCGAATCGCATNAGCATTCTTTAAAGTCGATGCAATTTCATCTAAACCTTGCGATAAATAGTTTTTTGTTTGAGAGGAAATTTCAAATGGTACTTTTATATTAAGGGNATCACTANAGATTAATTGNTTTGGTAAATTAACTGTAAGTTCAATTNCNGTTTTTTTCTTTGTAATCTCAAACAACATTTCGATCTTCTCTTTACTCAACATAACTGGCAATAAACCATTTTTTACAGAATTAGAAAAAAATATATCTGCNAAGGAAGACGCTAATATTACTCTAAAACCATATTCAAGAATTGCCCANGGAGCATGTTCTCTTGATGAACCACATCCAAAGTTTTCTCTAGTCAACAAAATTGATGCAGTTTTAAATCGGTTCTCATTCAAGATAAAACTTGGATTAATTTCACGCGTTGNACAATCATCNCCATACTCAGCTTTATCTTTGTATCGCATCTCGTCAAAGAGATAAGGGCCAAATCCTGTCCTTTTCACCGATTTAAGAAATTGCTTTGGAATGATCATGTCAGTATCGACATTTGANATATCCAACGGCAAAACTACACCCTTGTGAATATTAAACGNTTGTAATTTCATTTCACANGCTCCCTGCGTCTATCAACTTTCCTGCAATAGCTGATGCAGCTGCACTCATAGGAGATAGTANATGNGTTCTTCCTCCTCTACCTTGTCGACCTTCAAAATTTCTNTTAGAAGTCGAAGCACAACGCTCCCCTTCAAGAAGTTTGTCGGANTTCATTCCCAAACACATCGAACAACCAGGATCTCGCCATTCAAACCCTGCAGAAAGAAAAATTTCNTGTAACCCCTCCTTTTCTGCCTGTTCTTTGACAAGCCCAGACCCAGGAACAACCAAAGCCTGTGCTACATCATTAGACTTATGTTTTCCTTTTANAACNGAGGCTGCTGCTCTAAGATCCTCAATTCTTGAATTAGTACACGACCCTATGAAAACTTTATCTATGCGAATATTTTTTATTGAATCNCCTGGGGTTAACCCCATATATGTCAAGGCTCTACTATGAGATATTTTTCCTTGAGGGGTTTTAAAATCTTTTTCCGATGGAACTGTTGCTGAAAATGAAGTTACCATCTCTGGGTTCGTTCCCCAAGTAACTTGAGGTAAAATTTGCTCCGCGTCGATATAAATCACATCGTCAAAAATGGCTCCGTCATCTGATTTGAGAGTTCTCCAGTGTAATAAAGCATTTTCGAATTCTCTGCCCACTGGCGACAATGGCCTGCCCCGCAAGTATTCCTCAGTAATACCATCAAATGCTACTAAACCAGACTTTGCTCCTGCCTCAATTGACATATTACAAATTGTCATTCTACTCTCGATAGATAATGACTCGACTGTATCTCCCCTGAATTCAATCGTATATCCCGTAGCTCCAGAAATTCCAATCCTTCCAATAACATAGAGAATAATATCTTTTGCAGACACGTTATCCTTTAAAACCCCTCTTATTTCAATTGAAAGGTTTTTCATTTTTTTCAGAAGCAAACAATTGGTTGCAAATACATGTTCAACTTCAGAAGTTCCAATACCAAAGGCAAGAGCTGCTAAAGCTCCATGTGTACTAGTGTGAGAATCACCACACACAACAGTCATACCAGGTAAGGTAGCTCCTAGCTCTGGTCCTATCACATGGACAATTCCCTGTTTTGGATCATTTAGGTCGATCAATTTTATATCGTGAGCTGAAGTGTTTTTTTCTAAAGTATCTAATTGTAATTTCGAAATTTTATCCGTAATGCCAAGATGTCTATTTATTGTTGAAACATTGTGATCAACCACTGCAAGGTTTGTCTCTNTGCGCCATAATTGTCTATTATTTANATTTANGCCGTCAAAAGCCTGNGGGCTTGTGACCTCATGGATAAGATGCCTGTCTATATAAATNAAACAATTAGAGTCATCTGTCTTTTCACCACGAACAATATGCTCTTCCCATAATTTATCGTAAAGTGTTTTTTTCATAACTCTTTAAACTCCATATTAAAATTCTGGTACAACCTCCACGAAACAAAACATCCAGCGAGCGCTGCAAAGACTGCTANAAGAAANATTGAATCCGCATTAAATTGAATCCGCATTAAACTTTTCCCACACCAAACCAGAAAAAACNCCACCTAATGAACCACCTATCCCATAGGCAGCAGCCGTATAAGATGATTGTCCGATAGCCTTTGCTGAACTTGGAAATAACTCCCCAATNAAAAGGATAGAACAAGTATGATGTAATCCAAAGGTTACCGCNTGCAACAATTGCGCAAAAACAAGCAGAGCGACAGCNCCCTCTGAGANATAAATCAATAAAAAACGACCAACAGCAACTAAAAAACATAAAAACCAAACAAAAGTAAGGTTAGTAATAATTGAAAAAATTCTATTCTGATTTAAAAAAAAAATAATTTCAGCAAATACTCCAATCGCCCAAAAAACTCCTATCTCTATTTTACTATAGCCATAAGCCTTTAACCACAATGAATAAAATGTGTACAGCACAGAATGTGCAAAAAGCATTGTTGTAGAGGCAAACAAAAAAATACATACGTTACGATTAAAAAGCTTTCTTATGGATATCTTTTCCGAAAGATTTTTTGGTTTTTTTTCTCCCTTAACTAAGGTTGTCGATATAAAAATGAAAAATAAACTAACAATTATGAAAATTGGTATAGTCTCAACTCCCATTTTTTGTATTAAAAACCCAAACGAAAGTACCGCAAACAAAAAACCAATAGACCCCCACACCCTTAAATCTCCATACTTGCACTTGGCCTCCATAGAGGTGCTCAATGCAACTACTTCCACTAAGGGAACCAACCCACTTAAAAAAAAAGTTAGAAAAATCAATATCGTAATTGTTTGGGAAAACCCAGAGGCCCCAGACAAAAACAACGAAATAAATAACGCTATCATGGAGGCCAACATTAATATTCTATGCAAAGAGAACCCAGCAGTCTGCGAGTCCGAAAGAAAACCCCAAAATGGCGGTCCAATTATTCTGCTCCACTGCATNGGTGATAAAAGAACGCCTATTTCAGTTGGACTAAAACCTCGAAAATTTAACCATAAACTTAGATATGGTGAAAACAAACCCACGAAAGCAAAGTAAAAAAAGAAAAATGAACTTATTCCCTTCTTTTTTCTGCTCAATCAGCTCTCCTTGCAGAACAACCCATTAAAGGCTATTCTGCCCTCTCTGCCTTAGAGCATGGTCTATTAANGTTATCGCAANCATTGCTTCTCCGATCGGAGTAGCCCTTAATCCAACACAAGGATCGTGCCTNCCTAAAGTACTAATCTCAGAAGTTTTTCCAGCCAAGTCCACTGTTTTACGTGCTTTTCTAATACTCGATGTAGGTTTTATCGCTATGCGAACTATCAAGTCTTGACCAGAGGATATCCCTCCTAATACNCCTCCAGCATTATTTGAAAAAAACCCATTAGCATCCATTTCGTCGCCATGCTCTGAACCAAGTTGCTNAACAGACCTAAAANCTGAACCAATTTCAACACCCTTAACAGCATTGATNCTCATCATAGCATGAGCAATATCTGCNTCTAATCGATCAAAAACAGGTTCTCCCCATCCTGCTGGTATNCCTTTAGCAACGAAAAGTAATCTAGCTCCACAAGAATCACCTTCCTTCCTAAGTTGATCCATGTGTTTCTCAAGTTTTTCTAAAATAGAATTTGAGGGTGCAAAAAATGGATTTTTTTCTACAAAATCCCAGCTTTCAAAGTTAATACGCATCGGTCCAAGCTGCTCTAAACAACCTCTAATTTCGACCCCATGTTTCTCACGCAGCCACTTCTTTGCAATTGCCCCAGCTGCTACTCTAACGGCTGTCTCTCTTG
>NYVY01000027.1 GCA_002684875.1 Pseudomonadota bacterium | reverse complement strand
TATTCATTATTTCTATATTAGGACTTTCCCGAATATAGGGCAACCACCGATGAAAATAACCCGATAATTGCCAACAATAATACATTGGTTGGTCAAAACCAACAGAAGTAGTTATTTTAAACTTCATCATCGGAGAATTAATGAAATTTAAGCTAAATGCATTATGCGGTGTTATTGCGCTCACAGTTGCTGCGCCTGCAGTAGTGAACGCTAATAGTTCCTTAGCTAAGGTGATGAAAAACCCTTCTAATTGGGCTGCCCAGGCAGGGAATAATTTCAACCATCGTCATACAAAGCTAAAGCAGATCAACAAATCTAACGTAAATAAGCTCCAAATGGCTTGGTCCTTTTCAACTGGAGTGCTTCGTGGTCACGAAGGCGGACCATTAGTTATTGACGATACACTTTACATCCATTCTGCTTTTCCGAACAAAGTGTTTGCTATTGACCTATTCGATCAGACGATTAAGTGGAAGCATGAACCAAAACAGGATCCCTCAATAATTCCAGTCATGTGTTGTGATACTGTGAATAGGGGACTTGCTTACGCTGAAGGGAAAATTTTTTTACAGCAAGCCGATACAAATTTAGTAGCTTTAGATGCTAAAAGTGGGAAGGTTCTATGGTCTACAAAAAATGGTAACCCAAAACGTGGTGAGACAAATACTAACGCTCCTCATGTATTCAAAGATAAAGTAATAACTGGGATATCTGGTGGGGAGTATGGTGTGCGAGGATTCATTACTGCCTATGACATCAATAGTGGAAAAAAAGTCTGGAAAGCNTATTCAGTAGGGCCAGATAGCGATCTTAAATTTGATCCTAAGAAAACTATGGCNTGGAATAATGGTAAGATGCGTCCAGTCGGTAAAGATTCTTCNTTGAAAACATGGGANGGTGACCAGTGGAAAATCGGTGGNGGNACTACGTGGGGATGGTATTCTTACGACAAAAAAAGTAATTTGATGTTTTACGGTTCTGGGAATCCTTCCACTTGGAATCCTAAGCAACGGCCTGGTGATAATAAGTGGTCNACNACTATTTTTGCGCGCGACGTAGACACAGGTATAGCAAAGTGGGCNTACCAGATGACTCCACACGATGAGTGGGATTATGATGGTATCAACGAAGTTCCTTTGTTTGACGGCAAGGATAAAAATGGTANAAAGCGGGGGATGTTAGCTCACTTCGATCGAAATGGCTTTGGTTACACTCTGGACCGTAACACTGGGGAGCTCTTAGTTGCAGAAAAGTTTGATCCAGCAGTTAACTGGGCTACACACGTTGACATGAACTCTGGTCGTCCTCAGGTGTTAGCCAAGTATTCGACTCATATTCAGGGTGAGGATGTCAACACTAAGGGNATTTGTCCAGCATCGCTTGGTTCTAAAGATCAACAACCAGCATCTTTTGATCCAGCTACTGGNTATTTCCTAGTGCCAACAAACCATGTNTGTATGGATTATGAGCCATTNCGNGTAGAATANACGGCTGGCCAGCCTTATGTCGGNGCAACGCTTTCCATGTTTCCAGCNCCAAAGAGTCATGGTGGAATGGGCAATGTAATAGCATGGAATCCTATTCAAGGTAAGATTGAATGGTCCATCCCTGAGAAGTTCTCAGTATGGGCGGGAACAATGACTACCGCTACTGGTGTTGGTTTTTACGCAACGCTTGATGCCCGTCTTAAGGCCATTGATATAAAGTCAGGGAGAATTCTTTGGACATCTCCAAAACTTCCATCTGGTGCAATTGGAAATGTTCATAGTTGGGAACATCGTGGCAAGCAGTACGTTGGTATTCTGACAGGTATTGGTGGTTGGGCTGGAATTGGCCTAGCAACTGGTCTTGGGAAAGTTACAGATGGTCTTGGTGCGGTTGGTAAATACCGTGATTTAGCTAAGTACACAGAATTAGGTGGGACACTTATGGTATTCGCTTTACCTAACTAAATCGCAATTGTTTGTGTTTGAATGACTTCCTTAGGGAAAGCGCTTTTTTACATTTTCCTCTCGGTTTTTGTTAACCATGCTAATAGAGAATTTTTCATGGCCTCTTCCACGGACATGTCTATTCTTTTAATTGATTTTTCATGAACAAAGATCGTATACCCGCCGACCATATAACTCATTGGGATATAAACGGAAATCATNCTCTCTAAAGATTCTTCGTTTTCTTCTGGAATAATTCCGACTAAATTTTCTCTAGTGACAAGGCCAATAAGTTTTATTTCTGTACCTGGCATTGTAACGATTACCACCTGATTGCTTTTAGTTTTTTTATCATCAGAAAAATATTCAGCAAAACTTTTTATTGAATTGTATACACTATTAACAACAGGGAGATTTGTGAATGGCAATTCTAATAACCCAAAAATTTTGTAAAGGAAGGGTTGCGAAATTAAAAATCCAAGAATGATGATAAAGGCAATAGCAATTAAAAGCCCAATACCTGGAAAGTAAAGATGACCTAATAACGGTTGGATTAAAAGACTTGCGTATTTTTCTGAGACTGTAATAAGAATAAAAATAATGTAGAGTGTTAAACCCAGAGGCAATACCGTTAAGAGCCCTCTAAAAAAAAATAGTGTTAGCTTTTTCATTTATGTATTCGCACCTTTTTTATAATTTTATCTAAAATTTATTCATTTTAAAGTTAAATTTCAAAACATTAGTCTGACTTTAAATAAAGGAAAGTTTATAAAGCTTTTTCACTATTAGCAATTAAATTTAATTTGATCGGNAAAAGATTTATTTGAGATTATTTATTCAAAGTAGATTTTTGTCTTTTATTTTTACCCGCACTCTTATTTGAAACGTTCCTAGATTTTTCGTGTAATGGCTGAGCAATTGATGCATTCATACTTAATCTCAAGTTATTGAGTTCTGGGTGAAATAGATAATTAAAGATCTTCATTCTTGCCGAGAGATTTTGCAATTCGTTCGATACTTTCATCCGCATTTGTAACAATTCTAAACTCCACCCGTTGCGACGCTTTTTCGTCTATAAAACCGTCAATACTTATTATTGGTTGTGATGAAGAGAGACCGTTTGCCGTGAGACGTTTTTTTAACCATTCTTCATTCTGACTTCCTGCGTTTGAGTTTAATATTTTTTTTAAGGTGGTACGTGTTCTTGCTTGAGAAAGGGCCATGTTTTTAAAATATGCTTCTAAGTTTGATTTAGAGTTAGTCCAGAAAGTGGAAGTATGACCCTCTATACGTATTTCTTTAATNGCACTTTTAAATNGNTCNGAGGTGAGGATAGTAATATATCGTGGTATGAAGTCTTCAAGGATTTTTGAAAATTCAGGTTTTAATGANTCTGAACCAGTGCCAAATAATACTTCAGGNTTTTTAAAACGNATAGTCATATCTCCCAGAAATTCAGCATCCCATTGCTTAAAGTTTTCTGAGAATTCAGCTTGNAAAGCAAGCTTTAAATCTTTTCTTGTTATTTCATATTCTTTTACAATCAGTGTTGTAGTCTGTTCTACCCTNAGCATATAAAGAGTAGCTAAAAGAAGAAAGACCATCATTAAGCCCATCATTAAGTCACTTAATGGAATCCAATGTGTATTAGAGGTTTCGTACATAGNTTTTTAAAGTTTTTTTGATAATTCAACTACTTGTTTTAGTTTCTCTGTAAGAGGGAGATAATCATCAACAAATTTTTCTGANAAGGCNGCGAGTTGTCTTCCAAGAGNCTCTAACGAATGNTTTAGTTCTTTCTCCAACGCTTTGTCAAGTGCAAAGACACTCTCTTTTACTATCTGCGAATTTTCCTCAAGGTTATTTCGNAAGGAATTTTGATTATCNGTAATGGCTTTTGTGAGAAGCTTTGTAAACTGATTTCCAGAATCTAGTAAATGNGTATTGAGATTTTCGGTAATTTTTTGTAACTGTAATTGTAAGTCTTTNACATGACTTTCACTGTTATTAAACATTTTTTTTAACAATTCCATAGAATGTCTCTCTGATTCACTTAACTGATTTACCATTCTATTCGAATTTTCAGCAAATTGACGATGAATCTTCCCTATACCATTCTCGATTTGTTTAAGCATATCAGTAGTTTTTACTTCGAATTTTGGTGTAACCTCTTCCATACTCTTTAAAACATTAGCCAAGCTTTTTTGCTGTTCTGCGAGAGAATTTCGTTTTTTATTCAAAAAATCTATCTGCTCAGTCAACGCGCTTGCTGATGCCTTAAAGTCCCCAGAACTTTTTACTATTTGGCTTAAATAGTCTGCAGATTTTTGTAAATCTTCTCGTGTTGCTTTTTGTTGTTCTTTTATAATGTTCAATTCATTTTTATACTCGGTCTGCCAAACGAGAAGTTTTGAGACAGAAATATTTAAGTCTTTAAAGTTATCACCGAATTGTTCACTAATTTTAATATTAAAATCTTTAATTACGTTTCGTAATGCTTCGATAACCGCTTTTTGATTATTCTCCACCATATGTTTTGAAAAAACATCAAGGTCATTTCTTATTGTATTAAAGTTTTTTTCTGAACTAACTTTAATTGCTCTAACTTCTTTTAACAGATTACTCTGATCGTTTCCTACAATAGCCAGTTTTAATTTGTTTATTGACAAAACTACATCAGATAACGTAGAGGTTTGGGTGGCTATTTGGTCGTTAGAGTTTTTAATCTTTCTAAAGCGTTGTCCGATTCTAAGGGTGAGAGCCCCAGCGACTCCTGCTAGTGAGGCCCAGAATGCAGTCCGTATTCCTGCGAGCAAATTTGGAACGCTTTGGCTAATATTGTCAGGGTTAAAATTAAAAAGAGCAATCGTTATCCCAGTGAAACATCCAAGTATTCCTAACGTAGTCAGAACCTCTGGCCCATGAGCAACAGCAAATCTGTCAAATTTTATGTGAAAGTATATCGTTATTGCTACTATTGTTAAAATAAATCCTATTTCTAAGAATTCTTTTATCATTAATTTTTCCTGTTGTTCTTTATTCTAAAATAGTAAAGTTTTGCAGATGTCACACTATAACCTTTTTATCGTATCGATAACTTGTTGATTGTCATTCTTTTTTCCTATATCTCCTTTAGTAGAAATTTTGGTTTTGTAGAGGAGTTCCCTATTCATGGTATCAGAACTATTTAAACGATAGATGGCCTCTGATTCAGAAAGTACTTTTACTTGATTAAGGTTTTTTACAATCATAAATATCTCGGTCAATCCATCGGGAAAGGAAGGATGGTTTATTATATTCTGAGGTTGGATAGTTTCAGTTATAGTTATCCATTTAAGCACCCATTTTTCATTGGGTAGTATAGCGTCTGATAATATAGCTCCCTCAACGAGGTCTGGTAAGAATTTAATCCTGAATAATTTTCCATTTTTCAACTCCTCAAAATCAAGATATATGTAAGGTCTAAGTTTTCTGTTATTTCCGAACTGAGTCTTTCCTGATCTAACATCTACTACTTTTCCTATGATTTCTATTCTGTCACCAATATTTTTAAACAAGGCTTCTGTATGATTGCCATTTCGAATTGGATATTCAGAAAGATAGGGCTGAGATTTATTTTTAGTTTCTGTGACTACCTTTCTTTTTAAAGTTACCTGAGAGAATTCAATGCCATCAATAGCCTTGTAATTCTCCTCATAGTAGTGTCTTGGGTCTGGGATATCCTCAAAAGGGCGGATACATATTGATGCAAGACACTTCAATGGGTAAAGATTAGTACAGCTTTTTGAGATCTCATAAAATGTTGGAGAGATTAGAGGATTATTGAGATCGCCTGAACGAAATAAGATCCCTTCCTCATCACTGTAGGTAGTTTCCCATAAGTCTGGGTTTTGTATGAGATAATTTATCGCAACATCAAGTTCTATAAATGCAAACCAATCAAGACGTTCATTAAAATTTAATTTTTCCCTTTTAGGGTGTTGGAAGTTTACATGACCTAATTCGGATGCTAGTTTTCCCTCAAGGCCTTCAACGAACATTCCATCATAGTCAATTATTTTTAGATTTTCTCCATCGTTTGAGATAATAATATTTCCAGGCTGGATATCACCATGACTAATTTTTTTGATAGATAGAAATCGCTGAAGATTTTTTAGTTTTTCACGAAGTTCCGCGAGACTATTTTTATCATTATAATTCTTGTTAATGAACTCCCCGAGTGTGAGTCCGTTTACCCACTCCATTTTAATTAATGGATACCATGAACCGCCAACATTTATTCCTTCTGAAAAAAATCTAAATTTAGCAAAATAATCTGCATTATTATCACTGCTATCTATCGCTAGTGCGCCAGATATTTTCTCATATCTATCTCTTACGTCATCTGGCATATGTAGAAAGCAACGTATGGCAAATCTTCGACTATTTACTGTTACTTTTAATATTATTGCAAAATTTCCTGAACGAATTCTTGGTAAACCAAGAGCATTAGTTTCAAGAATGCCTTCTTTAAGTTCTATATCTTTGAATAATACGGTAGTGTTTTGTTGAGATGCACTCAAATACTCTTCCAGACTCGGTAATTTAACCATAAATTTTTATCCATGCTAGAGTGTAGTCATCTTTTTTTAACAACCCAGAGTTTTTTTGATATTCCACCCAGGCTTTTAAA
>NYVY01000026.1 GCA_002684875.1 Pseudomonadota bacterium | reverse complement strand
ATTGTGAAAAGGACATAACCCTACAAAATTACTGCCCCGTCGTTTCAAATCAACGAACGACCCTATAACATCTGTTATATCGATACTATCTAATAACCTCGATTTGAACTCTGGGGTAATCATCCATCGCTCTGCAGTATAGGAAATTTATACTATTAGTACTTCCTTGAAGGAATCATTTGAGACCTTATCCTTTTATGATGCCTTTTCACCGCCGCGGCCCGTTTTCTTTTTCTCTCAGCAGTTGGCTTTTCGTAAAACTCTCTTGCCCTAAGCTCCGTAAGCAACCCTATCTTTTCAATCGTTCTCTTGAATCGNCGCATNCCAGATTCAAACGGCTCNTTATCTTTTAATCTTACGATTGGCATNTTNTTCTTTTTATCAAGATTTAACAGNAATATAGTATGCAGTAAAATAATAAAATTATCAACGATAACGGNTTATATCAGTGAATGAAAAAATTACCATTCTTGGAGTTGAAACAAGCTGTGATGATACAGGCATAGCAGTCTTAAATTTGCGCCCTTGCGAAAATAATCCTAAAAAAATTAATTTAACCGTTTTAAGTAATAAATTAGCTTCACAAACAGACATTCACAATGAGTATGGAGGAGTTGTTCCTGAACTAGCATCTAGAGAACATCTGAGAGCGCTTCTTCCTTTAACTGAAGAAGCAATTAGAGAAAGTAAAATAGATCTTCCAAATCTATCTCATATCGCAGTTACTGCTGGGCCAGGTTTGAAAGGCTCTCTTTTAACTGGATTNAACTTTTCTTCTGGTTTGGCTGCCGCCTTAAATATCCCCATCATTCCAGTTAATCACTTAGAGGGGCATGTAATGGCTGCGTTCATAGACACTCAGTTAGGATTTGAACCAACAAAAGCTTTTCCATTTTTGACACTTTTAATTTCTGGAGGTCATACTCAAATAATACTTGCCGAAGAATTTGGCAGATATACACTCTTAGGGGAAACATTAGACGATGCTGTGGGTGAAGCTTTTGACAAAACTAGTAAACTACTTGGACTGGGGTATCCAGGAGGACCAGAAATTGAAAGGATTGCTAAAGCTGGAAACCCACACAAATTCAACTTTCCCAAACCTCTTACAGACAAAAAAAATTTGAATTTTAGTTTTTCTGGACTTAAAACAGCAGTCTCTAGAGAAATTGAAAAAAATAGACAGGGAAATAACGAATGGCAATCAGATATTGCAGCGAGTCTACAAGACACTATCGCAAACATTTTATGTATCAAAATGAAACTTGCCATTGAATTAACCAATGTAAAAAAAGTTGTTGTATCTGGTGGTGTTGCTGCAAACCATAAAATTAGAAAAAGTTTATCGGAGCTTTGCAAGTCTCAAAATGCAGNTCTCATCGNACCTANACCTGAAATTTGTGCAGATAACGGTCTAATGATAGCTTGGGTTGGAGCTTTAAAAGCTCATTATAATTATCCATTTGATGAGGTTATAAAAGTTTCACCAAGATGGAACCTTNCTGATTTACATTGTTGAGATAAAGTGATCATCTTTTCATGTGGTTTTCAAAAAGAGCAGCAACGTTACTGGAATGACGTAAAAGTAAAATTGCAGCAATGAGAGCATGTGTAAGGTTAAGGCTAAAGTACTCCTGCTCGTTTGCAAACATAAGATAAATTGAAATCATGAGTACAGCAAGTGAGGTAAGAATTGCAGATAATCCTGAAATTTTAGTCACTAAAAANGCAAATACCCAAATTAATGTTGCTGAAAGTCCTAGCTCTAAAAAACCTCCGTAGAATATTCCGAAAGCTGTAGCTACTCCCTTCCCTCCCTTAAAGTTATGAAAAACAGGGTAAATATGACCTAATAAAACAAATATTGAACAAAGTGCAACTAAGGTGTTTCCTCCAGTAGAGAGTATAGTCTCAAAATACAACCGCAGAATTAGTTCAGACCCAACAACCACAACCCACCCTTTAAGTGCATCACCTGTAAAAGTTAGAAGGCCAGCCACGCGATCACCACTTCTAAAAACATTTGTAGCCCCAGGGTTTCCCGAACCAAAATACCTAGGATCTTTCAACCCTCTAAATTTTGATACAACAATTGCAAATGAAATTGACCCTAACAAATACGAAGAAGATACGAAAATAAAAAAAATATAGAAGTCGATCATTCAAGCTCTCGGGTGATGTTTTTCATAAATTTGTTTAAGATGTTTCGTTGCCATCCTCGTGTAGATTTGTGTTGTTGAGATATCAGTATGGCCCAACAAAAGCTGTATTGAACGTAAATCTGCTCCGTTATTCAATAAATGCGTTGCAAATGTATGGCGTAAGGTATGAGGTGTACACGGGTCTTTTAATCTAATCTGGCTGGAGTACATCCTTATAAGTTTCCAAACTGACTGCCTACTCATCTTTTTCCCTCTAATCCCAACAAAAAGAAATAATGAAGATGTCTTTTTTAGAAGAAGGTAACGACTTTTAGCAACATATTTCTTTAACCAATAAAAAGCGTCTTCACCAAAAGGTACTATTCGCTCTTTATTACCCTTACCACAGACTAATATAGCTCGCTCTTGGATCAAACAGTCTGTAAATTTTAACCCTATCAACTCAGAAACTCTTAAACCAGAAGCATACAAAAGCTCTAAAATAGCTCTATCTCTTATACCTAGAGGAGTTTTTGTATTTGGGCCTTCTAAAAGACATAACATTTGTTGTTCAGACAAGACAACTGCAAGTTTTTGTTCAGTTTTTGAACCTTTTAAGAAAATCGAGGGATTGTCCTCAATTATCTTCTCTCTCACCAGCCAAGAAAAAAACTTTTTAACAGCTGATACTCTTCTATTAACTGTCGAGGTTCGCAAAGCATCACACCCATCTCTAAGAAATTGTTCAAGTGCCTTCTTATCAAGGGAGTCCACCGGAGTTGAGCTTTTTCTAAGCCAATTCCTAAAATCAATCAAGTCAGATCTGTACGCATTGATTGTATTTTCGGAAAGCCCCATCTCTAGGGAGAGTATTACGCAAAATTTATCAATAATCTCATTACTCAGGGTTTTCAAACTAATCCTTTGACTCAAGTCTTTGTAAAGCCCAAAGAGCATGAGGGGCAACTAAATCGCAACCCTTTTGCACCTTCTTACTCAAAGACAGCATCACTGCTCTTTTTTCTCGTGCTCGTCCCGCCCCATTATTTTCAACCTGATTGAAGTATTGTGAGCTATTACCCAATGCAACAGCCAAATTTCTCAACCATCGAGGGTACCCTATCCTTAAGATAGAACTACCTCTATGTTTTTCATAAAAATCCTTTTCTGACCAATCAAATAACTCAAGTAACGTTGAGTTACTTAACCCGTTCCGTACATCAAAATCTGGTACCTGGCTAACTTTAGCAAATTTATTCCATGGACAAACGAGCTGACAGTCATCACATCCATAAACTCTATTTCCAATTAACGGTCTCAAATCTTTAGGGATAATTCCCTTATGCTCTATAGTTAAATATGAAACACAGCGACTTGCGTCTAATTGGTAGGGACCGACAAATGCGTCTGTTGGGCAAACATCCATGCAAGCTCTACAGGAACCACAATGATTTTTTTTTTTATCTGGCATACTGACTAATTTACAGTCCATCAATAACGCCCCTAAAAAAAACATTGAACCACTTTCTTTATTTAGTAAAAGAGTATTTTTTCCTCGCCAGCCCAACCCAGCCAGCTGAGCGAGCTCGATCTCAAATAGCGGAGCAGAATCAACACAAGCACGATAACCGAAGTCACCAATAACCTCGGAAATTGACTTCGCGAGGGCCTTGAGTCTATTTTTTAGAACCTTATGATAATCTCTACCTCTTGCGTATAAAGAAATGTAGCTTTTTTCAGGTTTATTCAAGTGTGCAAGACTTTTTTCCTGCCAATTTTCTCGGATCAACGAATTTGTTAGATAATTCATAGTTACAATTAATACACTTTTTACATCAGGAAGGATTTTCTCAGGCGTGTAAAAAAACGATAATTTTTTCGTAAGGTAGTCCATGTCCCCGTACATCTTCTTTTCAAGATATTTGTTGTAGTTACTAGGAAGTTGATTATATTTTTTAAAATCTTTTACCGAAAGAATACTAGCGCCGCTGAACCCAGCTTCCTTAGCGAGTGACTTTATTTTATTTCTCACGTTCTGAGGCATATAATATTTTTGTTAGTAGGATACGGTATACAAACATATAACTTTAAGATAGCACCATGCCCGAGAAAAAAAAACTTTTTTTTGAGAACATCAAAGAAGATCAACTTGAATTAATTATTAATCGTCTCAAAACATTTATTGAGAGTGAAAACAGTCGTTTTTTTTATTTTTCAGGTGTTATTGGAGTTGGGAAAACATCTTTCATCAGAATGATGTTAAGAACCCTCGGAGTGACTGAAACCATTAAGAGTCCCAGCTTCAGCATGGTAGAAACCTACGAAGTAGATGACAAATCCTTTTTTCATATTGACCTGTTTAGAATGCAAGACCCAAATTCTTGGAAGACTGACGAAATATCTGCAGCCTTTGATGACAGCAAAAACTACGTCTTTATAGAGTGGCCAGAAAAAGGCAATGACCTTCCAGCCCCTGATATTAAGATTAATATAAGACATAACAAGAAATTTCATGATCCTAACGTAAGAGATATAGCAATAGAAATTAATACGATCTCTACTTTAAGAAACAATATAAAATAAGTTTCAAAATATGGAAACGCGACGAAAAATACTCTTTACTTTCCCTGTCTATTTTCTTTTTGGCATTTTACCAAAACAATCTTATTCTTTTGAGATTATAGCTGTTAGAGTTTGGCCAGCACCAGAATATACACGAATAGCAATTGAACATTTTGTAAAAAATATAAAGATTAATTTTGCTATAGAAGAGAATCCAGAAAGGCTAGTTATAGATATACCTGATGCATACCTAAATCCAGTGGATGTTAAAAAAATCTTAGGATTTGATATAGAGGAAACACCCTTAAATAAGGTGAAAGTAACTCAGATAAAACAAAATAAAGTTCGTATTACCTTTGAGATGAAACCTCTTACAAGAGCCCGATTATCAACCATCCCAGCTGTTGCACATTATAAAGAAAGACTAGTCATTGACTTCATTCCACATAAAAGAAAAGATAGATTGCTGACATTTTTAGAAAATTATCAACAAAAAAATCAAACGATAAACGCCTTAAAAAGTGATGGAAATAAAAACAAGCAAATTGTTATTGCTATTGATGCAGGGCATGGGGGTGAGGACCCAGGAGCAATTGGAAAGCGAGGAACCATGGAGAAAACGGTGGTTTTTGAAATAACGAAAAAGCTGAAAAAAGCATTAGAAAACAATAGTAGATATAAAGTTTTTTTAACTAGAAAAGGTGATTATTTCGTTTCTCTTAGAAACAGGATAAAAAAAGCTAAAGATGCAAAAGCTAGCATATTTATTTCTATCCATGCCGATGCTTGGATAAAGCCAGAAGCCAGGGGCGCTAGCGTTTATGTCTTATCTTCAAAAGGAGCCTCTAGCGAGGCTGCTAGGTGGTTAGCAAAAAAAGAGAATTTATCTGATCTTGTTGGTGGGGAGAAACTGGCAACGCCAAATAAAGTAATTGCAAAAACACTTTTCGACATGTCAACTTCCGCTCAAATTAAAAACTCTTCTATTTTAGGGAAAGATATTTTAAAAGAACTTAGCGATATTAGTGTGCTGCATAAAAAGAATGTAGAAGGAGCTGGATTTGCGGTTTTGAAAACACCCAATATTCCCTCAATACTCGTTGAAACTGCATTTATAAGTAACCCAAGAGAGGAGTTACGTCTACAAAGCAATTACCACCAGTCACGGATAGCAAAAGCACTAGCTAAGGGTATAAAAAAATTTATAGGAAACAGTCCACTTAAACTATGAAAGATATAAAAAAATTACCCCAGTTACTAATTGACCAAATTGCCGCAGGGGAAATAATTGAAAGGCCAGCCTCAATTGTAAAAGAATTGTTAGAAAACTCTGTTGACGCAGGAGCAACACAAATACACCTAAATTTGAATGATGGAGGAATCAGTTTAATTTCGGTGTTGGATAACGGATTCGGGATAACAAGAAATAACTTACCTATAGCAGTCCAAAATCACACTACAAGTAAAATAGAAAATCAGAACGAATTTGAAAATTGCTCCAGTCATGGGTTCCGAGGAGAGGCTCTGGCAGCTATTGCCTCTGTCTCGAGACTAAAAATTCAATCAAAGACTTCATTAAGTGAAGAGGGTAACGAAATATTTCAAGAAAATAATAAATGGATTTTACAACCATGCTCTGGAGAAGTAGGAACACACATTTCCGCTTCAGAACTTTTTCATAAAGTTCCTGTGAGGAAAAGATTTTTAAAAAATAGAGGTACAGAGCTAAAGCATTGTAAGTCAATTTTTATGCATTTATCATTAGCTCACCCTTCAATAGAATTTAATTTCATTCATGAAGGAAAGAAGCAACTTTCTTTTAAAAAAACAAGTTTTCTTAAGAGGTTTGCTAGAGTATGTTCAGTCGAACTTAGTCAAGTTCGACTACTAGAAAAAACTGTTGGAGAGGTAAGTATAAAGTTATTACTATCCTCCAGTCAGGAAAATAATATTAGAAATCAAGAATATATAATTGTTAACAAACGATGTGTAAAAAACTATACGGTCTCACGATCAATTAACACAGCATTCAAAAATCTTGTTCATGAACTCTATAAACCTCACCTTTTAGTTGAGATATTAATTCCGAATAATGAAATAAACTTTAATGTACACCCAACAAAAAAAGAAGTTCAGTTCAAAGATAATGGTTTAATTTATTCTTTGATATACGAAACTCTTATTAATAGCCTATCGAACAATGATCTTACTAACAGAGTTAACACTTTAGTACTCCAGGAAGATAAGACAAAACAGGGTCACACAAAAAAAAGACCGCGATCAATAATCAATAATGGAAATGAGCAAGGATATAAATTTGGATTAAGACAAGACTTTTTAGATATACCTGGTCAAAACGAGTTTACAGGATCTGGATTATCAGTTGGTCTCGGAGTCCCACTGGGACANCTCGCAAATACNTTTATAGTTGCACAGAANAATGATGGTCTTATTTTGATTGANTCCCATGCAGCACATGAAAGAATTCTTTTTGAGATNCTTAAGGAAAANTCAAACGTAGCGTGTCAAAAATTAAGTTATCCTGAAAAAATTAGAATAGATAANCATGNCTTTCAGGCTATTACTGAAAGTCTAGAATTAATTAATAGCTATGGTTTTGATATTCAAACAAAGCAACCTAACGAGCTGATTATCNGAGGTCACCCAGAAGTTTTNAAAAACATTAANCCTGTNTTGATNGTTCGCGAACTCATCACAGNAATAGTTCAGTTTGACAGTNTTNCTATTCTGGATGAGAAAGTCGATGAAGTTTTAGGTAATATTGCATGTAAATCCGCGGTAAAAGCTAACCAAAAATTATCTCTCNCTGAGATGACATTCATATTAAGAAAAATGGANAAGATAGAAAATGGAGGNATTTGTAATCACGGTCGCCCCACNTGGATACAAATATCTTTAGATACCGTTGGAAAGTTTTTCCTTAAAGGAAAATAACTATGAATAAAAAAATTCTTTGTATTACAGGACCAACTGCAATAGGAAAATCAAGCCTTGCAATGAATTTCTGTCGAAAAAAAACNNGNAANAATGGTCANATAATAAGTATGGACGCTGCTCAAATATACAGAGGAATAGATATTGCNTCCGCCAAACCATCTAAAACNGAATTANNTGAANTACCTCATCACTTAATTAACATTTGTAGCCCAGATGAATATTACTCAGCCGCAAAGTTTCTCTCTGANGTTAAGAGGTTATTGATANAAATTGAGGAATTAAAAGGTGTTCCTATTATAACTGGTGGAACNATGATGTATCTTCATAGATTAACNCAAGGGATTAACAGTGTCCCNGAAATTCCAAAGGAGGAAGTTAAAAAANTTGAAGAAATGGGNANAGAGGATGGATGGGAAGAACTACANTCTGAATTGATGAAAATTGATCCTTTTCAGGCTAGTAAAATAGGNAAAAGAGATTCNCAAAGAATTACAAGACAGTTATCCGTCTGGAAATATACTGGTAGAACTCTTCGAAGNTGGCAAAACGAAAAAAATGCTGAGAAACCCATCCCTTTTTTAAAAATAATAGCTTTAGTNCCATCAGACCAAGACTATCTTCATCAGAGAATTAAAAAAAGGCTCAAAGCTATGATCAACAATGGATTAATGGATGAAGCGAAAAGTTTAAAAAATAGTTACAAAATCGCAANAAATAGCCCATCCTCAAAACTTGTCGGAATTCGTCAGGCACTCGCNTTCCTTGACAAGGAAATTTCATACTCTGAGTTTGTTTATCGTACTGAAGTTGCTACTAAGCAACTAGCCAAACGCCAGTTAACATGGTTGAANAAATTTAAAGATGTAACTTTTGTAGACCCAGTAAAAACAACTCTAAATCAACAAATTTCAATTTGCGCGTCCGACTCTTTTCTTGGTACAACCTCTCCAAGATAAACGGCTTCTTCGCCGACATTTTTTATAATTGCTGAAATTTCCTCTACTGAATCTTTCTCTACAATNAGAGTCATGCCAATGCCAGCATTAAAAACAGAAAAAAANTCANNNTCGCTTATTTCTCCCTCCTCTTTTAACCATNCCATCGCTGGAGAAATNGGAAAGTTTCNTCGTTCTAAAATAACTTTAAATTCAGTGGGAANGGATCTCACAATATTATTTTTTGGGCCCCCTCCAGTAATGTGAGCCAAAGAATGTAAATCATTGAAGTTATGGNTAATCACTTGAGAAATACAAGGCACGTAGATTTTNGTAGGCCTCATTAATAAGTCTAAGAGTGAGTCGCTTTCAGANCCAATTTTATAATCAGCCACAGCCTTTATATANTCTTTTCCAAAAACNCTTTCACAAACTAGTCTCACGAGGGAATATCCNTTACTNTGTATNCCACTTGACTTGATACCAAGCACTACATTTCCGACCCGAACCCCAGACCCATTTATGATTTGTTTCTTCTCAACNATACCGACTGTGAAGCCNGCTACATCGTAGTCTCCTGANTTATACATACCTGGCATTTCTGCAGTCTCTCCCCCTAANAGAGNACACTCTGACGCAATACACCCCTCTGCTATACCNTCTATGATAGACGATGCAGTCTCAACAGAGAGCTTNCCNCAAGCCAAATAATCAAGAAAAAAAAGTGGCTTGGCTCCACAAACGATAATATCGTTAACACACATAGCAACAACATCGATNCCTATGGTTCTAAAATTTTTTGTTTCTAATGCTAGCTTTAGTTTTGTTCCGACTCCATCTGNCGAAGAAACTAATACAGGCTCTCTGTAACCAGCTGGGACTTCCAGCAATCCAGCAAAACCCCCAATCGAATCGATTACTCCTTTCCTGTGGGTCGGTGAAGATATNTTTTTTATACGACTTACTAACTTATCNCCAGCTGTNATATCAACTCCTGCCTCAAAATATGTTGTAGGTTTTTTTTTCAACTATTCGCCTGTTCGATTATTCTTGGTATAGTTTAACTGATATGAAGTTATTTAAGTTAAAAGATCCAGCCCTTCAGATCAGCTTGAATTTTGAAGAGGCTGAAAAAATTGCAGTAGATCAAGGAATCACAAAGTGTAANGAAATTACATTAGAGGCATTCAAAAAATTTAATCAATTGGAAAGAAAAAATACGAAAACTTTTTANATTTGGGGCTCAANAGGGGCTGGTAAAACATTTTGGCTCAAGGCATGGGCTAGTGAAAATAAAGAGAGAGGGTTCTATTTTGATTTAAAAAAAGAAAATCCAGAAATACCAAANTCATTAAATACTTTTTTTTANTGNGACAACCTTGAATACACCTCAGAAAGGACTAAAATAAAAATCTTTGAAGAGTTAATNACACAGCATGAAACNGGAAATCTTTTTGTATTCTCGAGTTGTTTAAAAGTGGAAGAATTGGGGGANNATAAATTTAGAGAAGATTTTATAAGTAGGATAAAGCANGGNCTTGTATATNAGCTTATCGAATTGCCAGACGAGGAAAAGATAATAGCGTTGAGGTTATACATGTGTAACTTGGGCTGGATTCGGAATTCAAAAACCAAGACATATGACTTTTTGTTGACATANATGTTNACGAGATTTCCAAGAGANTTAGGTACGCTTAAACTAGTNATNGATACTCTTAACGAGTATGCAATTCAAAAAAAACGAAGTGTAAGTTTAAAGATGATAAAAGAGGTCGTAAATTTTGAAAAAATNTAACAACTTAGCACTTTTTGANCTCGATAANACGCTTATACCATCTGACAGTGACCANCTCTGGACTGAGTTTCTCGTTGAGAATAAAATTATCAGCAAATTAAATACGGAAATTAGNGATAGATTTTTTGCAGAGTACAGTAACGGAACGCTTAACCTTGANGAGTTTTTAGATTACCAGCTCCAACCGTTAAAGGAAATTGGAAATAAAAGGCTCTTGGNTCTTAGGAGTATTTTCATAGAGAAGAAAATACGGCCAGTTATTAATACGGAAGCAANAGAACTTGTCAGTAGCCATCTCCAATCTGGTGATCTTTGNGCAATAGTCACTGCAACAAATGAATTTATAACTGAACCCATAGCTAAACTTTTCAATGTTCACAANCTCATAGCAACGTTAGTAGAAAAAAATGAATNTGGAGCTTATACTGGAAAGTCCTACGGTGTTCCNAGTTTCCGCGAAGGGAAAATTANCCGTGTTAATGAGTGGTTAAANGGTAANGGGTTAAGTTTAANCANTTTNAANAAATCTTTTTTTTACTCTGANTCTTTNAACGATATTCCCTTACTAAAAATTGTGAACAATCCTGTTGCTACTAATCCTGATAAAAAGTTAAAAGAGTATGCGGTGAGAAATAACTGGCGGGTTCTTAATATATTTAAAGATGTTTAAGAGACTTTTGAGATTTTTACAAAAGGATGATTTTTCGATTGTGCCCGCTAAACCATTCGGTATTTCAAGAAGTAATATATCTAAGGGCGCACTTTTTATTGTCGAAAAATTACAAGAACAAGGTTGGGAAGCGTTTATAGTGGGAGGAGCTATCCGGGATCTCTTACTAAATAAAAATCCAAAGGACTTCGATGTTTGTACAAACGCAAGACCAGAGCAAATAAAGAAGGTTTTTAGGAAAGCTATAGTAATTGGTAGAAGATTCAGATTAGTTCATGTCTATCATGGGAAAGAAATAATCGAGGTTTCCACTTTTAGATCAAACACTGATCAGTCGAAAAATTTCGATACAACGGGGAGAATACTAAGAGACAATTACTTTGGTACCATGATTGAAGATGTCAGCAGAAGAGACCTAACAATTAATGCCTTATATTACAATCCCTTTGCTGATAATATTTTCGACTATCATGGTGGAATTGAACATCTCCGTAAAAAGACCGTAAAAATTATTGGTAACAGTAGAAAGAGATTAGTTGAAGATCCTATTAGAATAATCCGCATTATCAGACTTTCTTCCAAGCTCTTTCTTGTAATCCCAAATGCATTAAAAAGAGAGATGGAAAAACAGGGGCATTTACTAAAAAATATTCCGAAGTCTAGACTAGCCGATGATTTGACAAAAATGTTTTTAAGTGGAAACGCACTGAGATGTTACGAACTACTTATAGAGTTAAATCTATACCAACATATACTTCCTCCCATTAAATTGCCTACAGAAGATAAGGAAAAAAAAGTATTGAAAAAAAGATTTATGTCAGCTGCGTTAAATGAGCTAGATATGAGACTAAAAAGTGATCAGGTTATTTCTTTAACATTTCTTTTTTCAGTTTTGCTTTGGCAAAATACTAGCACTGAGGTTGGTCAATTTCAAAGGAAGGGATTAAATCCTTACGTAAGCATGAAGCTAGCGATAGATTCTATTTTTACAAAAGGAAAAGATGATTTCTGGTTTCACAAAAAACACATGATTGGGATTAAAGAACTATACTTATTACAGGTACGATTCGATAAATATTCTGGGAAGTCACCATACACTCTGATACGGCATCGAAGGTTCAACGCTGCATGGAGGCTTTTAAGTTTAAGGGTAATACTTGGAGAAGTGGACATAAAAACAGTAAACTGGTGGGATAATTTTTTTCACGGACATGACTCCGTGAGGAAAGAAATGCTAGAAAAAGCTAAAGCGGAAAATAAGCAATATCGAAGAACAAAAAAAAACTCTAGAAAATTAAAGATAAGATGAACAGTAAGGAGTGGAAAGATAAGTACAGAACGATTGTAGTAGAAGGTCCAATTGGAGTTGGTAAAACTTCTCTTGTTAAAAAACTTGCTACTAAGTTTCAACTAACAACAGTTTTAGAAAAAGCTTCCGATAACCCTTTTCTGGAAAAGTTTTACATTGATAACGATAAATATGCATTACCAACACAGCTTTTCTTTCTTTTCCAAAGATTAGAGCAGTTGACAGAACTTACTCAGGGAGATTTATTTGANAGAAATATAATTAGTGATTTTATGATTGAGAAGGATNTAATTTTTGCNGGNCTNACTTTAAGTGAGGAAGANCTCAGCCTNTATAAGAAAATATANGATCANCAATCNGGNCAAGTTAGTCCCCCCGATCTTGTCCTATTTTTAAAGGCGGATCCAAATATCTTAATGACACGAATAAAAAAAAGAGGGATAGAAATGGAAAAAGAAATTTCTTTAGAGTATTTGTCAAAACTTTGTATTGCTTATAATAAGTTTTTCTACAGTTATGATTGGNCCCCAGTNCTNGTTGTTAATACATCAGCNTTTAACCCTGTTCATAATGAAGAGCATTTTGANNTTCTTCTNAATCAAATTCAACAATTCAANGGCCGTAGGGCTTTTTATAATGCTATCTAANGTATGAAACTGATAAAAAACATTGTTNGTCTTCANGCTGAACTAAAGGANCAAAGTATTATNGGACTCGTACCAACTATGGGGAACATTCATGACGGACACCTATCTCTTATAAATTTAGCAAAAAAATCTTCTTCATTTGTCATCTGTTCAATTTTTGTAAACCCATTACAATTTAATGATAATTCGGATTTTGCAAAATACCCCAGGACTCTAGAGACAGATTTGGAAAAGCTTAGGCTATCAGGGACAGACCTAGTTTTCTTTCCTCACTTTAAAGAAATTTATCCCACACGACAGGAGTTTTTTATTGATGTACCNGATTACCTNGGTAATATNCTTGAGGGAGAATTCAGACANAATTTTTTTTCGCATGTNTCTACGATNGTCCTTAAATTNATANTAATAACCAANCCTNAANTTGTTTTTTTTGGAAATAAAGATTATCANCANGCTATTGTTNTNAAAAAACTTTGCGAACAGTTTTGTTTAGGGTGCAATTTTATTCAAGGAGACACAGTTCGAGACGATAGTGGTTTGGCATTATCATCTCGTAACGCTTACTTATCGAGTACAGAGAGAGTTCAAGCAACACAACTGTACCAGCATCTTTACGCTGCGAAAATAGAACTGATAACTGCTTTTGACGATAAATCTCTTAATAGCGAAAAATTATTAGAAATTGAAAAACAGCATCGCATGCAATTAACAAAAAAAGGATGGAGGGTAGATTATTTTACTATAATGAACAAGCAAATTTTTCGGAGACCTATTGAACCAACAAAGGAATTTAACACTCTAATTATTTTATCGGCAGCGTGGCTTGGAANCACAAGGCTNATCGATAATTTAGAAATTATCTAAAACTGGTAACGTAACAGCAATCCAATGGTAACTGAAACCACGGCAACCGAGAATAGTACTCTTAGAAACATTTATACACCCCTTGTCAAAGAATTTGCTTAAGCATATTACCAAGACGCGCAGGATTTTTAGTAACAATAATTCCTGCCGCATCCATAGCTTCGAGCTTTGACTCTGCTCTCTCACTCGGCTTGTTAATTAGAGCACCAGCGTGTCCCATTCTTTTACCTGTTGGAGCTGACATTCCTGCAATAAACCCCACTACAGGTTTATTCATATTACTTTTTACCCAATCAGCGGCTACAACCTCATCATCGCCCCCAATTTCCCCAATCATTATAACTCCATCAGTATCTGGATCATCGTTAAACATTTTTAGCACATCAATGTGTTTTAGCCCATTAATAGGATCTCCACCAATTCCGACTGCTGTTGATTGTCCCAACCCAATTTCAGTCACTTGTGACACAGCCTCATATGTCAAGGTTCCAGATCTAGAGACGATGCCGATACGGCCAGGGGTGTGAATGGACTCTGGCATTATNCCNACTTTTATAACCCCAGGGGTAATNAGCCCAGGACAGTTAGGTCCTAAAAGGACAACATTTTTATGACGGTTATCNATCAAGGTCCTAATACNGAGCATATCGTTTATTGGTATCCCCTCTGTTATACACACAATAAGCTCGATTTCTGCTTTCACAGCTTCTGTAATAGCATCAGCAGCATTTAACGGAGGAACATACACTACCGAGNCATTTGCCCCTGTTCTATCTTTTGCTTCGGCAACACTTGAAAAAATTTTCATGCCTTCATAAGTTTCACCGCCCCTTTTAGGATTGACTCCTCCGACAAAACAATCTTTTCCTTTTCCGTAATTTAAACACCTTAAGGTGTGATAGCTCCCAACCTTACCAGTTATTCCTTGGGTTATAACCCTTGAATTCTCATTAACTAATATAGCCATTAATATTCTTTAATTTCTCTTATTACAGTCTGAACAGCTTGTTCAANGTCATCAACAAANAGTANCGGNAGTCTAGCTTNCTTTATTATCTCTTTTGCTTCGCTTTCCTTAAANCCTTTAATCCTTGCNACAATTTTNATCTTTTTCGAGCTATTCTGCAAAGCATTTACTAGGCCCTGAGCAACATAATCACATCTCATGATACCTCCAAATATATTTATTAGTACGATCCTGACAGAAGGATTACTAACTAATATCTCATAAGCCTTAGAAACTTTTTCTACTGATGCTCCACCACCTACATCTAAAAAATTAGCAGGCTCTCCTCCCATTAGCTTTATCACATCCATAGTAGCCATCGCCAATCCAGCGCCGTTTACCATACATCCAATATTGCCGTTTAGCCTTATGAATGAAAGGTTATATTTCGCTGACTCAATTTCTAGTCTGTCTTCCTCACTTTTATCTCTAAGCGCTAAAATATCGGGCTGTCGTTTTAGCCCGTTTGGGTCAAAGTTCCACTTAGAATCTAAGGCTATTAACGTATCATCCTGTCCAATTACAATTGGGTTTATTTCTATCAAAGTAGCGTCTAGATCAAAAAAGGCATCGTACAAATTTCTAATTATCTTTTGAAACTTATTGCATAAGCTATCATTCAATTCGAAACCTGCTAAGAGGTTTTTAACGTCTTCTTCAACCAGCCCCTTTTCAAAATCTACTAACATTTTCTTCAAATGCTTTTTGTTCGTATTATCCTCGACATCTATTCCTCCACGGTCAGACAGCATAATACAAACTTTTCTGACATTTCTATCTAAAACAATCCCAAAATAAAAATCTCTAGTACTTCTACACACCCTTTCTACCAACACACTTTTAACGGTCTTATACTGCCCACCAGACTGCTTGGTTATAAGTTTATTTCTGAACAGGCTTTTTAAACTTTCTTCAAAGTGCTCGTAATTGTCTGAAAACAGTATTCCGCCAGCGTTGCCACGCCCGCCAGAATGGATTTGCGCTTTCAAAACTAATGGGGAGTCCTTAAATCTATCCCATATGCTCAAGCCCTCTTCGACCGAAAAGACAACTTGACCCTCAGGAACGATCACATCATACAACTTTAAAAGCTGCTTACCTTGATACTCATGAATATTCATTACTGACCAGTTTTTATTTCTCTAACGCAACTTTTTTTGAAACATCGAAGGAAAACCCTCTCCTAATTAGAAAATCTCGTTGCTTTATCTTATCCTTAAATGAGGAGGCATTGTCAGAAAATCTTTTATCCAATAGAATTCGGGCTTTTTCTAAATCCAAACTGGAGTTTTCTTCTAATCTTTCTTTTATCAATTCTTCGGAAATACCCAACTTTCTAAGTTCAAAAGACAATCTTAGTTTCCCGTATAAGTGCCCTTTCATGTTTAGAAACGATTCTACAAACCTTTTATCGCAGATCCATTCATTTGTTACAAACTCATTGACCACTTCCTCAATAATACTAACGTTTAAATTTTGCTCCTCTAAATTTTCTTTATTTTTTTTTGAAAAAAACAGTAGTAATTTTTTTTTTAGACCCGAGGCACTATACTCCCGCTGTGAAATTAAGCTTAACGCTTTTTTTATTATTATTTTCTTATTTGAATCGGTCTCTACCATTTATTTTACTTGTTTAATCATTTTGAGCGAGCTCTTGATCTTTTTCTTCAGGCTTTGCTATTGTGGGGATTCCACAACTCACTCTGATCTTATTTTCTATTTCTCGGGCCATTTCTTGGTTTTCCTTTAAAAACTCTCTTACATTTTCTTTTCCCTGACCAATTCTAGTGTCTTCGTAGCTATACCATGAGCCTGATTTATTAATGATGTTCTTTTCAACTCCTAAATCTATTACCTCTCCTAGTCTTGATATCCCTTCCCCATAAAGAATATCAAAAAACGCCTGTTTAAACGGTGGAGCGACTTTATTCTTCACTATCTTCACTTTCGTTTCAGAACCAACAACTTCATCTGCTTTTTTCAATGAACCGACCCTTCTGATATCTAATCTGACTGAACTGTAAAACTTCAATGCATTACCTCCAGTAGTAGTTTCTGGACTTCCAAACATTACTCCTATTTTCATCCTGATTTGATTTATAAATACCACCAATGTATTCGTTCTACTAATCGTACCTGTCAACTTCCTCAAGGCTTGTGACATTAACCGCGCTTGTAACCCTGGCAAAGAAGCTCCCATATCCCCTTCAATTTCTGCTCTCGGTGTTAATGCTGCTACTGAATCAACAACAACAAGATCGACTGATCCTGACTTAACTAATGCATCAACTATTTCTAATGCTTGCTCCCCAGTATCTGGCTGGGACACCAAAAGTTCATTTAGATTAACTCCTAATTTCTTTGCATACTGAGTATCTAGTGCATGCTCTGCATCCACAAAAGCACAGACACCACCTATCTTTTGCATTTCACCAATTACTTGAAGTGTTAAGGTTGTTTTTCCAGATGATTCAGGCCCAAATATTTCTACTACTCTACCTCGAGGTAATCCACCAACCCCTAAAGCAACGTCTAAACTCAATGAACCAGTTGAAACTGCAGAAATATCTTCCACAACATCATTTTCCCCTAAACGCATTACCGAACCCTTACCAAACTGCTTATCTATTTGGGCAAGCGCTGCAGTTAAGGCTTTGTGCTTGTCAGATGAGAAGGGTTGTTTTTTATTACTTTTCATAATATCTCCATAAAGAATACTGTATATAATAACAGTATACTAATATCCAAAAAATAATCAATCTATCAACCCTTTTTATTTGGCAGAAAGCATAATCAAAATGTATAGCGCCCAGTCAACAGCTAAATCTCGAATATTTATCCTACTCCCAGTAAAGATTTTCTTCTGTCTTTTTAGTCCGTCTGGCCCATTGAAACCGAACCATACAAGCCCTAGAGGTTTTTCTAGACCACCTGTGGGACCAGTAATACCAGTGGTGGACAGGCAAAAGGTAGGCCGCTTGCACTCTTCTCTGTTTTGAAGCTTTTTATCAAGTCCTACGACCATCTCTAAAGCGACGACATCACTTACAGCCCCAAACTTTTTTAAACTTCCAGACTGCACCTCTAAAATGAAAATTTTAGCCCAATTTGAATAACACACTATGCCAAAATCAAACCAAAGACTGCTTCCCGATATTGAGCTAAGAACTTCTGAAATTTTACCACCAGTACACGATTCAGCTACAGCGATTTTAAAACGATTTCTTTTTGCAAAAAAAGCTACTGTAAGAACCTTTACAAGGAGCTCTCTTCTTAATTTAACTTCACTTTCCATAAATTTTTAAAGCACCCCAGACTTAAAAAAAATAGATAAAACAATCAATGTTTGAAACCCTGCTACAACATCATCAAACATTATCCCAAACCCGCCTTTTATTTTTGAATCAACCAAGTTGACTGGCCATGGTTTTATAATGTCAAAGAATCGAAACATAATGAAAGCAGCTAATTGGTAAAAAAAGTCAGTAAATTCAACACTATAAATTATCAAACTATTCTCTAACGAACTCGGAACAAATAATAAAACAAACCAGATTGCAACTATTTCGTCAATTACAATTTCCGAGGGGTCGTCCTTTCCGATTTCTTTTTCTGCAATACTGGAGATAAACACACCAACAAGGAAACTAATTCCTATAAATATAGCTAATTCGAAGTTTCCCATTAACGAGTCGAGTATAAAAAAACTAGCCCAACCCCAAAGTGTACCTATTGTTCCAGGAAAGTATTTAACTGTTCCTACCCCACAACCAGTCGCTAGGAAAACACTAACTTTTGTCATAAACTTCAGAAATGCTTAAAGCCCATAGATGGAAGGGAAATATTATCAAATTTTTTGTTCCTGCTGATCAGAGTAAGCTTTGGTTCTGCTTTCGTAGATGCATTAAATTTAACAGTTTTAATAGTATCAGACGCCTTTACCTTTCCAACTCTTGTTAAGGGAATATTCAAACTCTTACCAATAGACTCAAGTTCCGTTCTTCTTTTTTCTGGTGCCGAAAAACACAACTCATATTCGTCACCGCCACCTAAGGCAGACAAACACAAATCTAATTCAGTCCTGGTACCACTAAACCATGTTCTCATTTTTTTACTGATGCAGTTTAAAATATCTTCAAAATAAAGCTCAGCTTCAACATCTGCACCATTGTCAGAAAAACTTGACTTCATCATATGCCTGAGGTCACTGGTGAATCCGTCAGATAAGTCAATGCAGCTGTTAGCTACCCCTAAAAGTTCCTTCCCAAGTTTTACCCTGGGAGATGGCTTACTAAGCTTAGAGGATTTTCTGCTTAACAGTAAAGCAGCCGAAGGCTCTCCTAAATCTCCAGACACCCATATGTCATCTTCAATCATCATTCCATCTCTGCGTAAAGCTTTGCCCAATATTAAAGAACCAAGAATAGTGATTGTAATAAAGGATGGGCTTTTACCGTTGCTAACAGTATCTCCCCCGATAAGGTCACAATTAAACTGCCTACTAATTTCGAAAAGCCCTTCTGAAAAACCCTCAAGCCAAAACTCGTCTAATGACGACAACCCTAAGCCAAGAGTAAAAGCAAATGGATCTGCTCCCATAGCAGCGATATCAGATAAATTTACAGCCAAGCTTTTGTATCCGATTGACCTTGGATCTTGGGTTGGAGAAAAATGGACTCCACTAACAAGAATATCAGTTGAAACAGCAATTGGAAAATTCTTAGATAATTTCAGTATTGCTGCATCATCTCCAATTCCAACCATTAAATCAGTATGAAACAATTCGTTAGAAAGGTTATTCTGTTTTTTTTTAAAAAACTTTTCTATGATCCCAAATTCGTTCATTCGAATAAAGTTCCTATCTAAACTTATCCGCTAACTTATCTAAAACTCCATTTATAACTCTATGACCTTCGTTACTTCCTAAACATTTATCTATCTCTATCGCTTCATTGATAATCGTTTTAAGCGGAACATCTAATCTAGATTTTAATTCATATGTTGCGACAAGCATTACGGCCTCTTCTACCCTAGACAATCGTTCTATTGGGATATCCAAGTAAAAAGCAATAGCCTCTCGCAAATCATCCATGTTGTCGATAGTGTTTGCAAATACGTCTTCAAAAAAAAGTGAGTCTCTCTGGTTAAAGAATTCTTGTTCAGATAAAAAATTTTTAATGGTATTTAAAGCAGCACCGTTATGCAAAAAATGATAGACCCCCTGAACAGACAATATCCTTGATATTCTTCTTGCGCCAAAAATTTTCATCGTTCCCTTTTCAGCCTCTAACAAGCGTCCCTCTTCACCCATCTTTTATTCTTTCCATCAAATCAGCCATATACACGCTTGAACAGGCAAAATCTTTTCCCTTCG
>NYVY01000025.1 GCA_002684875.1 Pseudomonadota bacterium | reverse complement strand
TTTCTTGTAAAATTTAAATTTCTAGTTAACAAAGCTTAGGATAAGTTTAGTTAAATAATAAAACAAAGCTGCAAGTGCGAGGGTTCCAGCAACATGTAAAATCGTCATGACCATCGCTAAATAGAATTTCGACGTCTGCAGAAGTATTAATAATTCTCCAGTAAAAGCTGAGAATGTAGTTAGTCCTCCCAGAAAACCAATCGTTAATCCATTTCTAACGGTGTCAGATATTTGTGCATTTTGACTTAAAAGGGCGAGTAAGATACCCGTTAAACAGGCACCCAATAAATTTGACGCTAGAACACCATATGAAACGGTTTTAGTAAACGGATTCAGAACAATAATCAAAGAAAAGCGTAGCAGTGAACCTGCGACGGCTCCTATAGCTACAAATGTCATGGATGAGAGTGTCAAAGAAACTCCAAGTTACGGTTACAAACTACAGATTCTAGATATTTAGTTTAAAAAGGAACTTTGTTTTACGCAATAGCTCATATACGGCATAATTAACAATAATGGAACGATTCGGAGTGCATATGGAAAAAGAGAAGGGGTTTTTTGAGCGCTCATTTATGTTTCGAATGATTCGAGACTTTTTTTTGTTACTCGTTATTGTAGCAATCTTGGAATTGGGTTTACGGTACGCAGCTATTCTTTATGAATTCAAGAATAATGAACCATCTAGAGTACAAGAAATTGCTGATACGCTTTCCAATGATATTCGTTCAATAATGTTGAACGCTGGAGGTCCCACGGCCGCACGGACTATCTACCCAATAATTGATAAAAACTATAATGACCTTGGTTTTTTGGTTGCTGTAGAACCTTCCCAGATTACAGTGGACTCAATCATGGTCTCACAAAACATGGAGGCTTTTGGCTTACAGCAGCTATGGCCAAGTGGCCATCATACTGAGGCTAAAGTAGACATTTCAGCTGAACAGTATTGCTTGGGTTGTCATATCAAGGCTAAAGTTGGCGATATTTTGGGGACTGTAACAGTGCGTAGCTATTTTGATCGAAAACTGGACGTCTGGCTAGAGGAGGTAGAGGTTGCGGCAGGTGTTCTATCAATGAACATTCTCATTCACACATTGGTACTATTTCTGCTTTTGAAGATTAGAATGCAACCGTTACTTGACCTAAGGTCCACAGTATCGAACCTTGCTCGAGGCCTCGTTGATATCTCCCCAAGGACAAATACTAATTCGGAAGATGAGTTTGGAGAATTAGCAACCGACCTCAATCATTTTTTGGATAGAATAACTCTTGTAGTCAGAGATTTAGACAATATTTTGGGTGAGGTTCTTTCGGTTGGAGATAGGCTGAACGTTTTAACAAAACAACTAAATAGTCAGTGTTTAGAGATGAGAGGGGTTTTGTTTCCTGTCGATAGAGAGGGGGAAAATGGAACCAAAAAGCTTGAGTTGATCGCTGCCAGAGAAGCTGGAGCGGTTGGCTCGATCAAAGGAACCGCCTTGGCATTAACGAATAAAAACGGTAGTAAGGCAAAAAACCTCAATGAAGAATTCAGTCTTCTTTTAAGCCAACTAGAGAATGCTTTTACAGAATTACACTCAGGAGTGCGTGAAATGGCGGAATCAGAGAAAAAAAGAGGAAAGAATTTAGACAGATACGACCTATTTTTGAATGCCTTAAAAGAAATGGCTTTGTTGGAGGCAACTATGCAAAGAGTAGCAAAGAACGGTAGGGAAACGTTGAGAAGAATAGTTAGGGTAAATGATAACGATTAGTCGAGGAATCATTATGAGGTTAGGTTGAGGGTTTATGTTTTCCCAACCCTCTTTGAGGCTAACTTAAATATCGATGAATGGTTCAAGGCTAGTAAGATTGATGTTTACGTAGAAAAATCCAGATGCCTACAGACTGGCGTGGAAGTGGCGTAATTGTATTGCAAATTTTTTCGACATAGATATCGATGGCGTAATGTCTATGGAGCTATTGCATGAGTATGATTGTTAAAAAAAAGGACTTTATGCCNNTTAAATTACNGAGGNTCCGATTTGCCGCGGTTACAGAGCGANATGATGTACGATTGGNAAGGNTTAGACCCTNGGGCTGTTGTNGGTAGACTTTTTAAGTCAATTACGTTTAAAGTTTATNAATTGGTATGNGGATATACAATAAGGATTTANAAGATGAAATCTGTTGAAAATGGTAGTAAGCTAAAAGTTTTTTTTGATGGAGGTTGCCCATTATGTAGAAGAGAAATCGGAGTCTATAAAAGACTCGATAGGGATAAAAAGATTGAGTGGACTGATGTTTCCACTCAGCTGCCAGATGAAATCGCTATTGATCGGGAAACATTGTTAAAAAGATTTCACGTTCAATCAGTTGACGGTGTTATTTACAGTGGAGCTGAAGCTTTTTTTAAGCTTTGGAAGGAAATGCCTGGTTGGAAGTGGCTGGGAAAACTTGGTAACTATGGCTTGGTAGTAAAGTTTGCGGAAATGTTATATATTCAATTTTTAAAGGTCAGGCCTTTCTTGCAAAAACCTTTAAAGTATATCGACGATAACAAAAAATTTATTCAACCAAAAAAAGGTAATGACAATGAGGATAAATGAAGAAGCACCAGATTTTATTGCACAATCTACAAAAGGAACCATCTCTTTTCATGAATGGGGAAGAGGGTCATGGACACTATTTTTTTCTCACCCGAAGGATTTTACTCCAGTTTGTGCGACCGAAGTTAGTGCTTTAGCAAGTTCTTCTGATGAGTTCAAAAATAGAGACTGTAAATTACTTGGATTAAGCGCTGATTCTCTGGAGAGTCATTTTAGTTGGGTGGATGACATTGAAGAAACATATTCTCATTCTATAGATTTTCCAATTATTGCGGACAAAAATTTGTTCGTTTCTAAGCTATATGATATGCTTCCTGCGGATGCTTCCGTAGATGGGTCGAGGTCAGCCGCTGATAATGCTACTGTTCGGACAGTTTATATTATTGATCCACAACTCAAAATCAAAATGATGATGGCGTACCCGATGACTACTGGAAGAGACGTTAAGGAAATATTAAGGGTTATCGATTCAATTCAACTTACCGCTACAAAGAAGGTGGCAACTCCTGTAAATTGGAGAGACGGCAATGACGTAATAATAGCTGCTTCAGTCGACGATTCTGAGGCTAAAAAGTTATTTCCAGATGGTTGGAAATCAGTTAATTCTTATACCAGGCTTGTTAGCCAACCAAAAAAAGGGTGAGGTTAAAAATAAATTACGTTTAATTTCGATACACTTTTATTGTTTGGTCTAGATAACTAGAAATTAAATGGGCGTCGTGAGCTACGGCGACGAATTGAAACCCTTTATCGAAAAAACTTAAGGCACTATCCTCGTCAAGCGCTATTGTTCCTGCAATTTTTTCTGACTTCAAAATTTTAGATAATGCACTGTCTATTACATCAGTTACCTCAGGACTATCCATTTTTCCAGTGTATCCCATACTCGCTGCTAGATCCGAGGGACCAATGAAAACAGCATCAATTCCATCAACCCGCAAGATGCTTTCAAGATTTTTAATTCCATCAATTGTTTCAACTTGAATAATTATAAATACTTCCTCTTTCGCTGTTTCAAGATAGTTTTTTCGTTTGCCGTATTTACTAGCGCGGCATATCCCAGCAGTACCTCTCAAGCCCTGCGGAGGATAGGTGCAAAATTTAACCACCAGCTCGGCCTCTTTTGCTGAAGAGATCATTGGGATCATTATTCCATCAACCCCAAGGTCTAATATCCTTTTTATTTCAACAATATCGTTGTTTCCAGTTCTTATGAAACATGGGGTATCACCATTTGCTTTGACGGCGTTTAATTGGGCCATTAGATTGTAGGGCTGGTTTGGGCCGTGCTCACAATCAAAAAGCACCCAGTCAAAACTTGAGGAACCAATAACTTCTGAGACAGTAGGTGCTGCTAAAACAGACCAAATACCCACAGGCTTAGATTTTGATAGAAGCTTTTTTGTAATAATTTTGCGCATAGTTCCTAATTCATTAAAAGTCCATTTATCAACACTACCACGCTGGTCGGTTGTCGTTTCTTATTACATTTTGTTCTAACGATAAAAAAATTTAATATTTCAAAAACTAATGAAACAGTTGTACATTATACCAGGACGTATTAATTAACTTTTTTTAAGGAAAGCCCAGAGTTTGAGAATTCCAAACCTGTTATCGTTAGTGACAGTGTGTTGTTTAACCACCTTGAGTTGTTCGCAGCCTGAAGAGTCGCGTGTTTATTTTGATAATATTATTGATGGAGATTCTTTAAACTCCTCGATTAATATAGGTTTCGGAATAAGAGAATACAAAGTCGGTCCAGCAGGAAATGTTGGCGAGGGGATGGGACACCATCACTTACTGATGAGTCGGAACAGCATAGCAGAAGGAGTAGTAATTCCAAACAACAATAATCATATACAACTTGGGGGCGGTGAAACACAAACGGACCTTAATTTATCTCCTGGCAGTTATGTAATAACTCTGCAGTTCGCAGACGAATTACATAAGAGTTATGGGGAAAAAATGAGCGCCTCAGTTGAAATAACAAAGAAATAAATTTTTGGAGGATAATTATGGCAAAAGAGAATGATCAGTGGAAGTTTGAAACGAACGCAATTCACTCTGGATACGATAAAGATCCTACAACTAATGCTGTTGCGGTACCAATATATCAGACCGTAGCCTACGGGTTCGACAGTACTCAACATGGAGCCGACCTTTTTGATTTGAAGGTTCCTGGAAACATATACACTCGCATAATGAATCCCACTCAAGATATTTTGGAAAAAAGGGTTGCTAAGTTGGAAGGGGGTATTGCTTCTCTTGTTTTGGCGTCAGGTCAAAGCGCCGTTACGTATTCGATACAAACAATTGCAGAAGCAGGAGATAATATTGTTTCTGTTTCGACACTCTATGGTGGAACTTACAATCTTTTTGCTCACACGTTTCCTCAATTTGGGATTGATGTGAGATTTGCCGACTATCGAAAACCTGATACATTTTCTAGTTTGATCGATGAAAAAACCAAAGCAGTTTATTGTGAAAGTATTGGAAATCCCCTCGGAAATGTGACTGATATTGGTAGGCTATCCGAGGTTGCCCATAGTCACGGGTTACCTTTAATTGTTGACAACACTGTTGCGACACCATATCTATGTAGGCCAATCGAGCATGGGGCGGATATTGTTGTACATAGTTTAACAAAATACATCGGAGGTCATGGAACTTCGATCGGTGGTGCTATTGTGGATTCTGGAAAATTTCCCTGGAGCGAGCATAAATCACGTTTTAAAAGGCTAAATGAGCCAGACGTAAGTTATCACGGGGTTGTGTATACAGAAGCGCTAGGTCCTGCTGCCTATATTGGAAGGGCAAGAGTTGTACCGTTAAGAAATACGGGTGCTGCCATAAGCCCTTTTAATGCTTTTCAAATAATTCAGGGTTTGGAGACGCTCCCCCTCAGAATGGACCGAATTTGCGAGAATAGTTTAAAAATTGCGAAGTTTTTAAAAGATCATTCTAAAGTGGCTTGGGTTAATTACTCAGCCTTACCTGATCATGAAAACAACGACATCTTACAGAAATATATGTCTGGTAGAGCCAGTGGAATTTTAAACTTTGGACTGAAAAATGGAAGGTCCTCTGGAGAGTCGTTTCAGGATGCTTTGAAGCTATTCACCAGACTGGTAAACATTGGAGACTGTAAATCATTAGCCTGTCACCCTGCAAGTACGACTCACAGACAGTTGTCTCCTGAAGAGCTAGATTTAGCTGGAGTTACGGAAGATATGGTTAGATTGTCGATTGGTATTGAGCATGTGGATGATTTGATTAGTGATTTAAACCAAGCCCTCGACGCAACTTAAAATAAAGTTTTCAGAAAAGGTACTGAAAGGGGGAGATTCGTTCGAAGATAAAACAAAAAAATATTTTATGTGGTTTCGTTTACGATGATTCAAGTTTTTTTTTCGGCATTTTTTTGGAAGGGCCTCGTCTGCGCAGAGATTATAACAACGTTATCAGAGCTTTAAAATCCAAATTAGTGGTTTTTTTTTAAAAATCTTGTCTACTAGTTTGTTTCTTTGTCATAACTAATAATTTTGAATTGCTTGAAGTATAATTCACAGATTAGAAAATTTTTTGACGTTATTTTGGCAAACTGATGAGCAAATTCGTTATCACAATAAAAAAAACTACTTCATTGTTCCTCAATAAAATAAAGCTTGATTCACTAGCACTGTGGTTTGCAATGCGTCACCCAGAAACTCCAAAATACATAATGGTAATTTTGTGGCTTGTAGTGGCCTATGCTTTAAGTCCAATCGATTTAATTCCCGATTTTATACCGATATTAGGATTATTGGATGATTTGCTGATATTAGCATTTTCAATTACTTTTATAGTTAGGATTCTTCCTGCAAGAGTGGTCGATAGATGTAGAGCTTTAGCGAAGCAGCTTATCGAGAGTAACGATAAAGAGCCAACAATCTTTCTTGGGGGGCTACTTATAGTCTTTCTTTGGGCTTCGATCGCTTATGGCTTTTACTATTTCATNGTAACGTAANTATTTAGGCTAAGAGAAAAGAGNATCCAGTTGCCNAATTCTATTATTCCCACAACCTTTNCATCTAATANCTATGATTCTCTTTTGTATGGTTATCATTGGCGAAACCCACTAATCGAATANAGTTTCGTTGATAAAGAAGAATCTGTTTTTAGTGGCGATTATTTAACAAATCAAGCTACTGAAGCGCTTACTGCAAACTTAAAAAATTTCTCAAATACACAAAAAGAGGCTATTAGAGATGCACTTGGGGGTTGGGCTGAAATTGGAAATATAAAGTTTACGGAGGTTGAAGATGATGAGCTATCGGCGGGGGTGCTTCGTTTCGGACTTAGCAGTGGAGTAAATGATTTCGTCGGTGCATCCTCAGCATTTGCTTTTTTTCCATCAGACTATTCGTCTGGTGGCGATATATGGTTAAACTCGAAAACTGTCGATGTAATGGACGGAAAAGATAATGGTACATTTTCTGTATCAAGTTACCAAAAAACATCGTTTGCATACTCAATTATTTTGCATGAGATTGGCCACGCAATTGGCCTCAAGCATCCTTTTGAGGTAACGGGAAGAAACTTTGTTACTGCCAATAACGAAGATGACTTAATATACAAAACAATTATGAGTTACACGCTTTCTTCTAACTCGGATGTTGTGGGTTTAACTGCTTATCCAACAACCCCAATGTATATGGATGTGCAAGCAATTGAACATTTGTATGGTTTTAATACTGAAACCACCGATGATAATTCTTATTTTTTTGATGACTCAAGATTTTATTTTGAAACTATTTTTGATATTGGTGGAGTTGACACGATTCAATACGCAGGAGCCCTTCCTCTCGAGGTTTCTTTAGAGCCGTTATCTGGTAGTTTTATTGGGAAAAGAGTTTCTGGATATTCAGTAGATAAACAGGAGGTAGTTTTTCTAAAAAACCTTTATCTTGGAAAAGATGTACTGATAGAAAATGTGTATGGGGGTTCGGGAAATGATGTGATTAAAGGAAATCAAATAGCGAATTACATAGTAGGAGGTCGTGGAAACGATAGTCTATATGGACTTGAAGGGAATGATGTCATTCAAGGTGGAGAAGGGTACGACAAGGTGTTTGGAGGAGGTGGCAGTGACACCTATATTTTCGATTCTAGTGACAGTTTTAGCATCTCAAGGGTTGGCATCAATAGTTTTTCGGTTAGATGTTTCGGCCAAGAGGGTGTTGATTCGTTAGAGGATATAGAAAGAATTTGTGTTGGTGATTTCGGGTCGCCGACACAAATAATTGGATTGGATATTGAACAAGGCCAGCATTCAGGGTCTGTTTTTCGTCTATATCAGGCCGCATTTGATAGAAAACCACAGGGGTTTGAGGTTGGGTATCATGTTAATGATATAGAAAGTAACGGGGTTAGTTTATCAGTACTTGCTAATAATTTTTTAGCCGCTCCTGAATTCCAAAGTACATATGGAAATAATTTAACGGACGAAGCTTTTATAAATGCACTTTATAAAAATGTACTCTCTCGAGTCCCCGAAGAATTTGAAGTGAATTTTTACTTAGACCAGTATAAAAATTTTGGGGTGGAAAGAGCAACAACGTTGATAAATTTTTCCGAAAGTCCTGAAAATATTAATATGGTATTTGAGGATATTAAATATGGAATTGATTTGATGTAATTCTAACGATAAGTTAGAAAAATAGGTTTTGCTTAAGCGGAATTATAGAATAAACAGGTAAGAAAATAGCGGGAAAAGGTAGACTGCTAATATTTTTTTCCATTCATAGAAAACTCAATAGACTTTTAATATAAAAAAATAGGTCTTGTATATAGTTTAATTAAAGAAAACTTAATGTGTATTTTTAAAAAATATTCATTGACCACATCGCTAACTTATCATGCCGTGTTTTAATCAAGGCTAATTAAAGATTAGAGTGGAGAGTACATGGTCAACTATATAAATAAATATTTGTGATTTCTCAAGGTTGTACTTACGAAAATAATTTTTAGTGTGTTAAGGACTGCTTGTCCGTATGGCGCTTCATTTCCAAAAAGAAAAAGTTATTTTTAATTAAAGAGCGTAGTTAAAAGTTTTTCCTCCTCCATTCCCAGGGAGCGATTATTTTTTTTTCGCCCCAAAGACCCAGTTTTTTCTTCCGTGCAAGGGATTCTGCAGAAGTATATTTTTTGCGTAAATCGGGTTTTTTTGGGAGGTATCTCGTATATACCCATCCATAGCCTTTACGAACTATCGATAAGTTAATGTTTTTATTATTGTGATAAATAACTGCTATTGTTCTTCCGTAACGATCCGTACCAATCGTTTCAATTTCAACGCTCTTGTTTAGAAAATTATCTAAGTATTTTTTAGCCTCTATTCCGTAAGTTTGTTTTAGCTCTGGAGCATCGATATACGCTAGTCGAATCTTTACCTTCTTAACCCCAGAAACAAAAAGTGTATCTCCGTCGGTAACTTTCGTTACAGTCCCAGCTGTAGGCGTCTGCCCGAACGCAGAAAAACAAAGAAGAAGAAGAGAAGATAGAAGATTCCGCATTAGTTTTTAAATATTTGTTTTAAAATCTTTCTCTCCACACTTTCTTTTATTTTTCCTGAAGATTTTTTTATCTCCTTCTTAGTGAGTAATAATTGCTTTTCTATCTCAGCCTTTAATTTTTCTTTGGAAAACCCTATATTTTTCTTAGTGATTTCTTTTAATTTTGTATAAGCTATTTTTATTAGTTCTTTATTTAGTTCCTTAAGTGAGATTCCATTCTCCTTTAAGCCTATATTTATTTGTTGAGCGTCTGGGATGCTAATAACTTTTTCCGTGCCTAGTAGTGAGCTTTTTATATAAACCTTCATATCAACAATACTAGTTTTTTTTAAAATTATTTTTTTTAAGCTTATTTGGTTGTTGCTCGAATTATCTTTAACGGTATCTTTGGTTTTAGAGAGACTCGATAAATATTCAAAATTGGTTTTTAATTTTTCATTGATTTCGATGTAAACCCTAGGTTTCTCGATAGTTAGTTTCTCAATTAAAGCCACATCTTTTAAAAAGCTTACGAAGTTCCCTCGTAGTATAACTTTTTTTATTTCCAATATATTTTGTTGAGAAAACCCCTGCTTGTTTTTAATTTCAATATCTTCAATAGTTGTATCTCCAAGTAAAGATATTTTTACTTTTGAAATTGATACCTCTGTTTTTAGTCGTTCTTCAGCATGATTCACTAATTGATTTCTAATAAGATTATCTAGGATAAAGTGAAAAAAAATCACCAAGAGAATAACTCCTGCACCAACTGTAAGTCCAATTTTTAGCGATGGATTCTTCAGTTTAATGGTCTTCATGATTTAGTGAGGGACGTTCAAGTACTTGAACTTGGAAATCTACGCTTTTTCCGTTAGATAGGTATACCGACATTGGAAAGTTATTTCTGGTGAATTCTTTGTCAATATTGAAAAGCATAATATGGTAACCATTCTTATTTCCTTTCATAAGGGATATAGATCCCTTACCTGGTATCGTTAACTTATCAATCTTTTCCATCTTCATGATGTTATTTTTTACGGCCATGGTGTGTAATTCTACTTTTTCTGCAATCGGTGAAGTTACACTAACAATACTCAATGTTTTAGAAGTTAAATTTTTAACTTGATCAATGTAAACAGCTAGATTATTCTGTCCAGGCCTAACTTCGTTAGTACTAGGTTTAGTGATTTCTAATCCGTTATTGGAAAAACTTTCCCCAGCCATAGACAAAGTAGTTAGAACTAAGGATACAGTTAGACTTAGTAATTTTAACGTCGTCATATTTGTTATAATCCTGTGTTGAAATTTATGAATGGAGTATTGTATCAGATAAAAATTATCAATCACTCTACTTTCTTTCTTTTATTTTCTTCAGCTTGGGGTTATCATGACTGTCTTATTATTTAACAAAAAAAAATGGAAATACAAACAATTTTAGGATTGAGTGGGGCACAGACTTTAGAGTTAGGTTCAGGCATTTTTT
>NYVY01000024.1 GCA_002684875.1 Pseudomonadota bacterium | reverse complement strand
TTAGGGTGTTCAATTAAATGGAAAGATTAACTTTTTGTTACTCGATGACGTTATACGCAACTTTTACAATTTTTAGCTCAATTTCGCCTTCTGGAGCTATTAAAATCGCCGTTTCACCTTTCTTTTTCCCCAAAAGCGCTTTTGATACTGGGCTAATCCAGCTAACGTGTTTTTTTTCATAGTTAATTTCATCTTTTCCTAGAATAACTATTTTTTCTATTTTCGAATCGTTACTCCTTCGGAACCAAACCGATGCTCCAAAATATATTTTTTCTTCGTTTTTATGTTTATTTTTTTCCAAATCAACAGGCTCAGCCATTTTTATACTCTTAGTCAAATACCTAATCCTTGAATCCATTTGCCTTAATTTTTTCTTTCCGTAAATATAATCTCCATTTTCGGACCTATCCCCATTAGAAGCAGCCCAACTAACGACATCCACAACTTTGGGGCGCTCTATGGTCAAAAGCGATTTGAGCTCCTTTTGTAATTTTTCTAGTCCAATTAAGCTAATGTAATTTTTCAAAACTAATCCAAAGAACCGTCTGGTAATTGTATTATTGCGTTTTTACAACACGTCTGATAACAAAGTCTCTTTAACTTGCAGAATAAATACTGTTTATATTATACTAAAGTATTAAAATAACATGCNCTNNNGTGACAAATTTAACATTCTTCCTTCTCGGTTCAGTTTTTGGATTCGGTGTTGCCAGTTTATACTTCGCTATTTTATANGGGGTCAAACANCTGGTATTAAATTCGAAACCNCTCNGAAAACACAAAAACCTCAGTAATTAAGGAACTCATTCANTTACATTCCTTAGCCTTTGCTATNAAAGCTTCAGCCATTCTAATGGAAGCTATATCAATCAATCTNCCNTCAAGTGAGACTGCNCCCTTTCCATCNCTTGTNGCCTGTTCCATGGCTTCCATAATTCTTTCTGCTTTCGTAACTTCTTCCTTGGAAGGCGTAAAAACCCNATTAGCTAANTCAATTTGCGATGGATGGATTGCCCACTTTCCCTCAAAACCNAGTACAGCACACCTTTTTGCGGCTGAAACATAACCGTCTTTGTCNCCAAAATCGCCAAACGGCCCATCGATTGGTCTCAAGCCATTAGCCCTACANGCAACCATCATCCTTGTTTGTGCAGCATGCCATGGATCCGTCCAGAATACTTTCCTCTCCGAATTGCTCTCATTTGCATCTTCCAGAACAACACTCTCAGGATGNACTCCGCCAATCACGGTTGTTCGAGCTCTGGTAGATGCAGCATAATCGGCGACGCCAAAACTCATTGCCTCAATTCTTCTTGAAGATTTNGCTATGTGTTCCACATTTGCCATACCAAGAGCNGTTTCTATCAAAATTTCAAACCCAATGCGATTCGTTCTTCCAATGGCATCTTCAACCTGAGTAACCAACATATCAAGCGCATAAACATCTTCNGCGGTTCCTACCTTTGGTATTAAGATCATATCTAGTCGAGGACACTGCTCTAAGATCTCAATAACATCCTTGTACATNTAGTGAGTATCGAGCCCATTAATTCGAACCATCATGGTTTTATTATTCCAATNAGTTTCTCGCAAACCTGCGACGATATTTTTTCTTGCCTCTACTTTCTCGTCTGGTGCAACAGCATCNTCACAATCTAGAAAAATTACGTCAGCTTTTGACTCAGCCGCCTTTTTAAACATTTCAGGCCGTGAACCTGGCACTGCAAGTTCCGACCTGTGAAGCCTCGGACGGCTTTGTTCTACCGCANAAAAACTCATTTTTTCTCCAATACTAAATTTAAGACAAAGCTTGCTTAATTGCCGNNCCAAAATCATTCGCACTTGGTGCTACCGTTATTCCAAGGCTTTTCATAATCTCNGATTTCTCTGACGCTGAATCACCTGCTTTTGAAATAATTGCTCCAGCATGACCCATTCTTCGACCTTTAGGAGCCGTCAGCCCAGCAACGTATCCAACGACGGGCTTATTCATATTGTCTTTAACCCAAGCAGCTGCCTCCGCTTCCTGAGGCCCNCCAATTTCTCCTATCATAATAACAGCCTCAGTNTCTTTATCACTATTGAAAAGTTGCATATGNTCTANGAAAGAGGACCCATTAATNGGATCACCNCCTATACCAACTGATGTAGAAACTCCTAGNCCNACATTGGAAACTTGCTCTGCTGCTTCNTAACCNAACGTTCCAGACCTAGATACGATACCAATCGANCCTTTNTTGTAAATGTGACCTGGCATNATACCTAACATCGCNTTTCCAGGAGAAATNATNCCAGCACAGTTCGGACCAACAACCATNGTTCGCTTTTCTTTAGGATATCTTCTCAAAAATCTTTTTACCCTCATCATATCTTGAGACGGNATACCGTCTGTAATGATACAAACNANCCTNAGACCAGCGTCTGCACCTTCCATTAATGCATCAGCAGCGTATGACGGNGGTACGAAAGCGATACTTGCCACCGCACNAGTTTGAGATACAGCATCTTTAACGGTATTAAAAACAGGCCTGTCTANGTGNGATATACCNCCCTTTCCTGGCGTTACACCCCCAACGACATTGCTGCCATATCTNATCATTTCGTCCGCGTGAAAGGATGCTTTATCTCCAGTAAACCCTTGAACAATTATTGGCGTTTCTTCATTAATTAAAATACTCATATGCACGTATTCCTATCATTATTTTAACTGACNTCAGCTACTGCTTTATTNCAAGCATCGAGTANAGTGTCTGCTCTTATTATTGGCAAATTAGAATCATCAATTATTTTTTGNCCTTCTTCAACATTTGTTCCAGCCAGTCTGACAACTAATGGAACTTTTAANTCCTTAGCAGCGTCNACNACCCCTTTCGCGACCCANTCACANCTGTTAATTCCCGCAAAAATNTTGACTAANATAACAGAAACNTTTGCATCAGATAATACGAGTTTGAATGCGGTTGCTACTCGTTCTGGAGAAGCACCACCACCAACATCCAAAAAATTGGCTGGACTTCCTCCTGCATACTTAATGGTATCCATCGTTGCCATGGCAAGACCAGCTCCGTTCACAATACAACCGATGTTTCCTTCAAGACCAACATAGTTCAGATAATGCTGTCCAGCTTCAGCTTCCCTAGGGTCTTCTTGAGCAATATCTTTCATTTCAGAAATATCGGGCAAGCGAAAAAGAGCGTTATCATCAAAAGACATTTTCGCATCAAGAGCAACAACTCTGTCATCTTGCGTAACCACCATTGGGTTTATTTCTAACATTTCGGCATCCTTATCCCTAAATGCCCGATAAGCACCCATAATTATGCCAACTGCTCTCTGCACTTGCTTAATATTTAAACCTAAACCAAATGCCAATTCCCTTGCCTGAAACTGTTGTAACCCAACAGCTGGCTCGACTAAAACCTGCAGGATCTTTTCAGGAGTAGAATCCGCTATATCTTCAATTTCCATTCCACCCTCAGAAGAAGCAATAACTCTAATTCTCTCTGCCTTCCTGTCAAGTACAAATCCTAAATATAGTTCTTTCACAAAAGGTTCAGCAACCTCAATATAAACCCTTTCACAAAGTTTTCCTTCAGGCCCAGTCTGAATTGTAACAAGTTGATTTCCAAGTAATTCTGCTGCCGCCTCTTGCACCTCGTTATAGGTTTTACATAACTTTATTCCTCCAGCCTTTCCTCTTGCACCTGAGTGAATCTGGGCTTTTACTGCCCAATGCCAACCTCCCAATTCACTTGCCGCAAATGATGCCTGCTCAGCTGTATAAGCCACTCTGCCTTGAGGCACGGTAACGCCAAAGCGAGCCAATAATTCTTTCGCTTGATATTCATGGATGTTCAATGATAACCCCCTATTTTATTGAGATGCGGTACACTACAGAACCCATAAAAGGTTTGGTAAAAAACTAATAATGATAAACGATCTTCACCTAGAAACCCACTCTTTTTTCGGATTTAGACCAGGACCGAATGTTTTAATATTGGGCAGAGTCCACGGAAACGAATATAGCGGAACACTTGCGACAAAAGCAATAATTGAGGCGATAAGAAGCGGTAAATACCCTTTAGTTTCTGGATCTGTTACATTTATCCCGATAACTAATCCTTTAGCTGCTAGCCGCGATACTAGAAATGGTGACAGAAACCTCAATAGGGCTTTTTACCAAAAACTAACTGAACCTCGAAGTTTTGAAGATAGATTAAACAACGTTCTTTGTCCAATTATTGAAAAACATGACATCGTTCTAGACTTGCACTCTTTTTTAAAGGGTAAAGAACCATTCGCACTAATCGGTAAAAAACCATCCTTAGAAAAAAAAATTTCTATTAAAAATAACTCAATTATCATTTCGGAGGAGGAATTAGTGTCAGTGCTGGACGTCAGTACTGTTTTGACNAACTGGTCCACAACNTATGTTTCTGGAGTCAAACGGAGACGACTGAGAGACAACGTTAGAACTAAACCATTTTCCCTAAATTANGATGANAAATACGGAGACGGAACCACTGAATTTGCTCGGAGCAAGGGCGCTTTNGCAATTACATTAGAATGCGGACAGCATATCGATCCNNTNGCCCAATTTGTCGGGGAAAACTCAANACTTAGTCTTCTTAAATTTTTAGGAATAATNGAGAACTACAAACAACGAAACGATACCAGTAAACAGAAATTTATAAAATTGTTTGATGTTATAGACAAGCATGATGAATCAGACTATTTTCACGAACAATGGTCGACATTTTCGGAAGTAAAAAAAGGTCAAATAATCGGATACCGAAAAAATGGTCAAAAAATATATTCTCCAACGGATTGTGTTCTAATTTTCCCAAATGCAANAGCAGAAGTCGGACANGAGTGGATTTATCTNGGTAAAAGTTGCTAANNGGTTTAAGTGGTTNGCTTTNTTATTTTAATGTAGCTTNACCCTAGACTTAATCTGGGAGGAAAATCCTCTCCCNATGTTAACAAATAGTGTCTTAAAAAATCCAAAAAGAGNGTATTCATGAAACTTGTAGAGCATGATGTACATAAGTTTTGCAAAAAATCCTTCAAGAAAAAACCCTTTTTTTGAAAAGCCAGCCATNAANCTACCNACGGTACTATACTTTCCCAGTGAGACNAGGGAACCAAAGTCCTTATAAATCCATTTTNTACTCGGTTCTCCTTCGAGTATNTTTNNAATCTCAACAGACAAATATTTAGCTTGTTGACTNGCCGCTTGGGCTCTTGGAGGAACCTTTNTCGNTGGACCNCCAATCCAAGGAACTGAACCACAATCACCAATGACAAAGACATTTTCATCACTCACGGAACACAATTTTTCGTTCGNAANAACTTGATTGATTTCGTTTGTTTCTAAGTCACACTTGTCCAAAAANTCTGGNCACTTTATCCCTGCAGCCCACACAACTAACTCTGCNGGGATAAATTCATTGCCATTAACAGTAACACCCCTGTCGGACACTTCAGACACNTTAGCNCCNTCAAGAATTCTTACATTTCTCTTACNAAGTATCTTTTTTATCGTATCAGACACTCTTTCAGGTAGTGAGGATAATATCCTTTCATTCGCTTCAATAAGTGTAATTCCAAGTTGCGTGTTTTCTCCTAAAGCCGTGTATCCATANGCNACTAATATTTTCATAGCATTTCTNAACTCTGCGGCAAGNTCGACNCCAGTGGCTCCAGCTCCAACGATTGCAACTTGAAGTTGCTCCTTNCCNAAGGNTTTATTTTGGCTTTTCAATGAGTTTGCTTTCAAAAAGGCGTTTACCAATTTTTTTTGAAAAAAAATTGCATCTTCGAAGTTATCCAAACTTATAGCATTTTCCCTGACACCAGTTATTCCAAAATCGTTAGCTTTACTTCCNANNGCTANNACTAATGTATCGTATGGTATNTNACANTCNGGTGTAATTTGGTTTCCCNCTTCATCNAGGTTTGCTTTAACTTGAATTAATTTTTTAGANGTATCTAAACCAAATACTTCAGCGATATAAAAAGAAAAAGAATATTGATGAGCCAAAGATAAATAATCTACCGAATGCCCATCCAGTCCAATAGAACCTGCAGCCAACTCATGTAAATGCGGCTTCCAAAAATGTANCCTTTCTTTATCTAAAAGTAANATTTCTGCTGTTTTTTTTTTACCAATTGACCGACCTANCTTTATCGCTAGTTCTAACCCTGCTGCACCNCCTCCTACTATTACTATCTTTTTCACCAATAACCCTCGACNCGATATTGCAATGCATCATTATAACAAGGCNAGCAAAANATTTGTAAAAAATATTAGTAAAAACCCTAAATAATTTTTCTTTNGCTTTTNANCGAAATTNCAAACTTAATGTTATTTTCTTCTTTTTCTTGGAAACCAATTTGCGCTGACTTTCTCCTGAGANAACCTCCAGCTTGAAATAAAAAAAGCAGTTANTGTAAAAATTAACAAAAAGCCAANACTATTTAGAAGAGNGAAATCAGCTGCCATNCCATTTGGAACTANGATTGCATGCTTTAAAATGTCTACCCCGTATGTGTAGGGATTTACCTCTGCAATATTTCTCAATAGCGGAGGTAGGCTTTGAATTGGATATAAAGAACCAGATAGNAAAAANACNGGGAAAATTACAAAATTCATNATTGCAGCAAAATTNTCAAGTGTTTCAGAAAANGAAGCGACAAGCATCCCAAGGGCCGAACAAGCTATCGCCAAAATTACNATTCCAACAAATAAAATCGAAAAATTAATCGAAAAATCTACGAAACCAAATGTAAAAAGTACGACTAANAGCATAAAAACCTGCACAATAGCTGATAAGGATGCTGCGCACATTTTTGCGAAAATTATTCTTTTGTGAGTCAAAGGCGAAACCAATATCATNCTCATAACACCAGTTTCTTTTTCATAAACCATTGANAGAGAGCCAAGGAGTGCTCCAAATAAAATTGACATTCCTACGACTCCAGGTACGATAAAATCGAAATAGTTCTCGTCTTCTCTGTCAATCATTGCATTAAAACCAGAACCAATAACTAACAACCATATTAGAGGTCTAATTATTGCAGATAGGAGACGGCCTTTTTGGCGAGTTAACTTAATTAGGTCTCTTTTTATGACAGCATAAATCGGTAACAAGAACCTCACGTAGTTACCCATATAAAAACATCATTTAGATTAACTGGTCTGATTGAAATCCTTTTTANCTTACCTCCAAATCTGTCTTTNATAATAGCTAAACCTTCATTAATGAGGTTCTTAGTATCCTTTTCTACCTTAAAATAGGCGGTCTTGTAGTCTAATTTTCCTTGCCCAAAAATCGCCATAATATCTGGGTAAATATCNTCAATTTCCAAGGATTCTATTTCTAATATTTCNGCGTTAAATTGATTAATAAGGCGTTCTGGTTTCCCATTTAGGATCAATTCACCTTTGTCTATGAAACAAACGNTNTCACAGCTNTCTGCCTCTTCTAAATAGTGAGTAGTTAACACAACTGTAATCCCTCGGCTTTTTTGTAACTTATGAATAAACCGCCAAATATTCATCCTTGTTAATACNTCTAAACCAATTGTTGGTTCATCTAAAAAAAGAATTTCTGGCTCATGAATCAACCCTCGAGCTATATCAATCGCCCTCCTTTGTCCACCAGATAAAGTGCCAACTACATCCTTCTTCCTATCATTCAATTCAAANAACTTCAAAATTTCATTGATTTTAGTTTTTAAAAAATTGGNATTTAAGCCGTGAAGTGCNCCAGCGAACAGTAGGTTNTCCTCCACAGTAAGTTGGCGGTCAAGAGCCGAGTCCTGNAAGACTAGNCCTATTTTTCGTCTAATCGCCAACGANTCCGTTTCAGTNTTCANACCCAGAATATTTATNTTCCCTGCTGAAGGTTTTGTAATTGTGGCCATCATGTTTACCATGGTCGTCTTCCCNGCNCCGTTTGGACCTAGGAGCCCAAAAAAGTCACCATAATTAACGTCAAATGAAAGAGAATTTAAAGCAANTAATTTCCCNAATGACTTTTTCACATCGCCTACAACAATNGCCCGATTGTTTTTTNGCATTTAGTNAAAAGAAGCCGCGGTTAAANGCTACCAACCCTTGATTTTTCAGCACTAGCGATTGCCTCTTCTTCAAACAACCTTCTNTCCTCAAGATTTAACTTGCCATTTACCTTTTCCCCCATTAAGCGTCTTGACTCGCTATCTGTTCGGAAAATTATCGGNTTTTCATTTGCATCNAGTAGTTCAGCATCTTTTACTACGTTTCTTACAATTTCGTGATGAGGGCTTTTNTCACANATAGGATCAGTCAAACTAGCATCGCCCGCAAGCATGTAAGCCTGACAACGGCATCCTCCTAAATCTTTTTCCTTCTCAGGNCAAGATTTGCACGGCTCCTTCATCCAATCGTCACCTCTAAATAGATTGAAAGAAGGTGAATCGTACCAAATCCACTCGAGTGTTTTTTCTTTTACATTAGAAAACTCAATATTAGGCAGCATTCCCGCCACATGGCAGGGTAATACAGTTCCATCAGCCTGGACGGTGATAAAAACATTTCCCCAACCATTCATACATTTTTTTGGCCGCTTACTGTAGTAGTCTGGCATAACAAAATAAATCTTCATTTTATTACCGAGGCGCTCTCTAAATTCCATAGCCACTGCCTCAGCGTGATTACACTGTTTTTTTGTTGGCATTAACTGTTTCTTATTTAAACTCGCCCATGAATAAAACTGAGTNTTTGCTAGTTCCACATATTCAGCGCCCATATTCTCAGCCATATCCAATATCTCCCTTATGTGGTCAATATTTAATTTGTGTAGCACACAATTTAAAACCATAGGATAGTCGTACTTTTTAATCAAATCAGCTACCTTGTTTTTTAATTCAAACGTTTTCGTACTAGACAAAAAATCATTCATTTCTTTAGTGCTGTCTTGAAAAGAAAGCTGGATATGATCTAGCCCAGCGTTTTTTAAATTTTCTATTCTTTTCTCGGTCAAGCCGATCCCAGAGGTAATTAAGTTTATGTAATACCCTAAGCTACGAGCCTCCTTAACAATTTCTTCNAAATCATTTCNTAAAAGTGGTTCTCCTCCTGAAATCCCTAATTGGGCAGCCCCTAACTCCCTACCCTCGTTTAAGACTCTCATCCAGTGCTTTGTGTCTAATTCTTCATGCTGCTTTGCATAATCCACGGGGTTGTAACAAAACACGCAGTGCAAAGGGCAACGATACGTAACCTCAGCGAGCAGCCATAGCGGCTGATTAATGTTTTCGCGGTCTACCACCTTAACTGTCATCCTTTTTTTTCCCCTCTAAATCAACCCAACCTTGTTCAACTGCAAGCCCGATAAATGAGACAACATCATCAGATAAATTAGACAACCCAAATTTTTCTTCAATTTCGCTAATAATTACGGCAACCGACTTGATTCCATCGACCCTACTTAATATTTCACCAGCACTAGCATTAAGCTTTACCATTCCTTCAGGGTAAAGCAAAACAAAAGCATCCTGAGACTTCTCCCACTGCAACCTATAAAGCTTTGACAAGTTCGGTGTTTTTGTTAGCGTCACTTCTTAACTTTTTCTCCTTTAATATCAATCTCACAATTCTGTAACATGATCGCGTCAGCTAATGCCCACAGCACATCTAACTTAAACTGAAGAATCTCAAGTGCTCTTTCTTGCAGCGCCCTAGATTGACTGAAAAACGTTTTTGTCACTTCTAACCCATGTTGAACATCTCTCCTAGCTTGCCCGAGCCTGTATTTAAAATACTTCATACCCTTTGGGTCGACCCAGGGGTACTTTTCTGGCCAAGTATCTAATCTCTGCTGATGAATATGCGGCGCAAATAATTCCGTCAGACTTGAAGCTATAGCCTCTTGCCAAGATGCACGTCGCGCGAAATTAACATACGCATCAACCGCAAACCTGGCTGCAGGAGCCACGTATTTTAAACTGGTTACCTCTTCTCTGGTTAGACCAACTGCTCCCCCCAACCCAATCCAAGCCTCAATGCCTCCGTCATCATCCTCAAATCCGTCATGATCTAGTATTCTTTGAATCCATTCTTTTCTGATCTCAGGGTGAGGACAGTTAGAAAGAATGGCCGCATCTTTGATAGGAATACTAATCTGATAATAAAAGCGATTCGCTACCCACCCTCTAAGTTGCTCTTTGCTGAGTTTGCCCTCCGCCATCATCACGTGAAAAGGATGATAAATATGGTAGCTGGTACCTTTTTGCTTAAGTAATTCTTCAAACTCTGCTTTTGACCAAGGTTCAACCAAATCTTNAGTTTTTACTGATTCTAGTTCGGNTAAAACTGTTTTTGTATCCATGATATATTTCCTTTACGTATTTTTATACGGTAAGCTCCATTCCATCAAAAGCAACATCAATTCCGTTGGTTTTCAAAATTTGCCTTTCCTCTGAAAGTTCATTGAGTATCGGATTTGAATTGTTTATGTGAATCAGAATCTTTTTTGGTCCATCTATCTTGTTCAAGTTCTCAATCATACCCCCCTCACCAGACTGGGGATTNTGGCCCATTTCCCTTGCAAGCTTTTTAGACAANCCATTATCGATCATTTCAGTATCTGTCCAAAATGTACCGTCCACTAACANCAAATCTGACTCTTTCATTGGGCCCAATAAATAGTTCTCTACCGATTCCAGACCTGGGGAGTAAAACACCTTTTTTCCTGACTNACAGTCTCTGATTTGTACACCTACGTTATCACCAGGACGAGGTTTACCTCGAAAAGGTGAGAAAGGCGGTGCCTCGCTTTTTAGAGGCATAAATCGAAGCTCTATACCAGGAACTTCTGGAATTTTTAACATGTCTTGATTCGTTAATTCAATTTCTACCCAGTTCACTTTGCAGTAAAAATCTAATACATTAAAGATTGGGTTACCCGAGGTCAATTCCTCTCTCACTTGAGCCGTCGCATAAATGGTAAGCGGTCTGGAAGATTCTCTCAACATAAATAATCCAGTAGTGTGGTCGATTTGAGCATCCATAAGTACGATTGACCTTATACCCGAATCTCTAACACTGTCAGCTGGTTGCAATCTAGGTCCTGCTTCCTTCAGCTGTGTAAGAATGTCTGGAGACGCGTTAAACAATAACCAATCTTTCTCGTTCGCACTGACCACAATTGACGACTGAGTTCGAGCCGTATATCCAGCAACCCCTAACCTTACATTAGAACAATTTTTACAGTTACAATTCCACTGAGGGAAACCGCCTCCCGCGGCTGAACCTAAAACCCGTACTATCAAAACTCTCACTCCTTAATTAAAATACCCGCACCGAAAAGGCGCGGGTTAAATCGCAAGGTATCAATTACTTAGCAGCAATGTACATAGTAACTTCAAAACCAAAACGAAGATCAGTAGCTGTAGGCTTTGTCCACATAATGTTTCTCCTTTCTATTTAGATTTATGAAATTCTAGATTTCACATCTAGTATGATGTCAAGTTATCATTAAGAAACAATCAAGCGATCAACGATAAATTATTAATGAAAATCATTAAAATTATGAAGACTAATTAATAATTGGAGTTTAAAAGCTACAGTGAATAAAAGTTATTTGAAAGTTTGCGGTAATCACAACGTGTTTTTTGAAACATACGGGAACCCAAAGGGTATTCCCGTGGTTTTTTTACACGGTG
>NYVY01000023.1 GCA_002684875.1 Pseudomonadota bacterium | reverse complement strand
ACTGCAGGCCTCTGTGTTAAGTCATAAGTTTTTGATTTTGAAAAAAGAGGTGGCGAATCAGGGACTCGAACCCCGGACCTGCGGATTATGATTCCGTCGCTCTAACCGACTGAGCTAATTCGCCACGAAACATCAATATTTTTCTTCAATTATGCCAGACAATAAAACCACTGAGTGAGTCTACACTATTTTTTGTCAATGTTGCCTAGATTCGCATTGTCAGGAGTAAAGTAAACCAATTCCAATTAAGTCCTTATGACCTACTCGAATCATATAAAGCCATACCATTAGACCAAGAAAAAAAGCCGAGAAACTGGCATTAAGTGAATGTTTAGCAGTTTTTTGATCCTTAGATAGATTAGTTTTTAGTCTAGCTTTTTTAAAGGAAAGAACTGCCCAGAATAAAGCAGAACCAAAAAGCAAAACCGAAGAAAGGTCTCCATTTGTAATTAAGTGAGCTAAAGCCCAAAGTTTTATTCCCAGAACCATTGGGTGTTTTAATTTTATTTTTAAAATATTTCTTGGGATGTAGGCCGAGATAACAAACCATAAAGCAAAAAAGTTTAGAACTATGGCAAAGTAAGTGCCATATATAGATTGTGGCCACAGTAGTATGGAATTCTCCTTAGCTATTGCGTAATTATTTATAATAAGTAATAGGCCAAGTATTGCAATTGAACTGATGAATATTTTCCATACGACTGCACCAAATCTCATTATTAATTGGGCTTTTTTAGCACAAAAGAAAATGTTCGCTGAGTGCGAGGCCAAAAAAAGAAAAATTCCAGTAAGATATAACGTCATAAGTAGTACTCCTAAAATATTATGCCAGATATTAAATTTTTTTAGCACTGATTGAAAAAGAATAATTTGTTAATTAATTTTTTAAGTAGATATAAATACTATTGGTGTGCAGCACTGTTTCTTTTGGTTTTTGCCGCTCTAGTAACATTAGCTGTGCCAATAGCGTTCCGCGAGCTTATTGACGCGGGTTTGTCCGACGAGAGTGTTGATAAGAACTTTATACTTCTATTTTTGTTAGCTATCTTGCTCGGGTTGTTAGTTTCTGCACGTTTTTACATGATGTCAATGATCGGAGAAAGGGTGGTAGCCGACCTGAGGAAAGAAATTTTTAGTAGAGTTATAAAAAACCCTCCAGTTTTCTTCGAGTCTTTGAAGGTAGGTGAAGTTTTATCGAGGCTAACGACCGATACATCACTGGTTCAAACCTTAGCTGGAAGCAGTATTTCAATAGCATTGCGTAGTTTTATTTTGTTATTTGGTAGTCTAATTATGATGATGTTTACCAGTCCCAACCTATCCATAATTATCATTGCTTTAATGCTTTTCACCATAAGTCCTCTAATTTTTTTTGGTAAGAAAGTTAGAAAAACCTCTAGGGATAACCAAGATAGAATTGCAGATATCAGCTCACAAGCTGGAGAGGTCTTAGATAGTATATCGACTGTACAAAGCTTTGTTAGGGAGGGGTATGAGGGTAAAAGGTTCAGTAAAGCGGTTGAAAATGCTTTTTTATCTGCTCGCCTGCGGATTTTNTCTCGATCNTTGTTAACGGTGCTTGCGGTCACATTTATTTTTGGAGGAGTGGTTTTTGTCTTGTGGNTAGGGGCAAAAAACGTGTCCTCTGGAAGACTATCTTTTGGAGAGTTAACACAATTCGTTTTTTATGCAGTCTTCATGGCTGGTTCGTTNGCTGCTTTAGCTGAAGTTTGGGGTGATTTACAAAGAGCATTAGGAGCATCGGAACGGTTAAGTGAGTTATTGGGTGGTCAAGGTGAAGAAAATAATCGNCCACTATCAAGCGATAGTGGGGTTGCTTTTAAAATTAAAAACATTAAGTTTGTAGATGTGGATTTTGCGTATCCAGTATTTCCAGAAAAAAAGGTTTTAAATCAAGTATCTTTTACATTAGACGAGGGTAGTATGAATGCAATTGTAGGACCTTCTGGGGCAGGAAAGTCAACCGTTTTCATGGTTCTTTTGGGATTTTACAAAAGCTTGAAAGGCGAAATTACATTCTCTGATCGTGATATTAGCACTCTTCCAGTTAATTTTATTAGAGAATCCGTGAGTGTAGTCTCTCAAAACCCATCTATCTTTTCGGCGAGTGCAATGGACAATATTCGTTACGGAAAATTAGAAGCTTCAGATGANGAAGTNATNCTAGCAGCNAAAGCGGCAAATGCGCATGGGTTTATTTCAGAATTACAAGAGGGNTATCAGTCATTTCTNGGNCAGAAAGGGGTAAGGCTNTCTGGGGGACAANGGCAAAGAATCGCAATTGCTAGAGCACTTTTGAAGAATTCGTCAATTTTGCTATTAGATGAAGCAACTTCATCCTTGGATTCAAAGTCCGAAGTAGAGGTTCAAAAAGGATTAGAANAACTTTTACCAGGAAGAACAAGTTTGGTGATNGCACACAGANTAGCAACGGTTAGAAGAGCAGATAAGATCATCGTTATGGATAAGGGAAAAATTGTTGAGAGTGGAAAGCATGAGTTTTTAATAAAAAATAATGGGTTATATTCGAAACTAGCTGCATTTCAGTTTGAGATATAGTGCTTAAAATAGGAATTGACATTGGTGGAACCAAAATAGAGTGTGTTTTGCTATCACAATCTGGTTCAGTAATGGCACGAAAACGAGCTCTTACTGGGGCAGAAAAAGGGTTGCACCATATATTAGAAGTAGTTAAAAGGTTAGTTACTGAGATTTCAAAAGGCGTAAATACCGACTATACAATCGGTGTTGGAGCACCAGGTTCTGTTTCTCTCACTTCAAANCTTCATCGCAATTCAAATACCCNATGCTTAAATGACGTACCTCTNAAGCGATTAATTGAAGAAAAATTAGAGAGAAAGNTTTGGCTTGAGAATGANGCTAACTGCTTTACATTAGCAGAAGCAGTGTATGGCGCAGGAAAAAATCACAGAGTTGTTTTTGGTGTAATTCTTGGAACAGGGTGTGGCGGTGGAATATCAATAGACAGCAAGATATTTTTGGGAAAAAATCATATGGCAGGAGAGTTTGGTCACCACTCCATTGCTATATCGGATGATAATCTTTGTTGGTGTGGACGTAAAGGGTGTGTTGAGAAATATATTTCTGGATCTGGAATTGAGAACCAATATTTTTTAATAACAGGTGAAAAGACTTCGGCTATTGAAATTTTTAAAAAGTCTGATGTAGCCGCTAATAAAATCAAAAAGTTTTTTTTTGAACGATTGGGGGTAAGCATTGCAAATGTTTGCAATATTTTAGACCCTGACGTTGTGGTGATTGGTGGAGGGCTTTCAAATCAGCAAACAATCTATAGTATTGGAAAGAGGGAAGTTGCCAAAAATATTTTTTCAGACAGTTTTAACACACCAATAAGACAAAACATACTTGGAGATTCTGCTGGCGTTATCGGTGCCGCTTTATTGCCTGTAAGTTCAAGTTTTTAATCTCCAGCCAATTTTTATTAGACCAATTGAGAGTAAGCAAATAGTGCTTGTAAATGCCAGGCATACGGTAAGACTAAGCCAAGGTGATACATCTGAAGTTAGAAAAAATCCATATCTAAANCCGTCGATCAAGTANAAGAAAGGGTTGAACCTANTCAGCATTTGCCAAACAGGAGGCAATGAAGAAGTAGAATAAAANACGCCAGCAAGTAAAGTAAGGGGATTAATTAGAAAGCTTTGAAAGGCTGATACCTGATCCCATTTTTCGGCATAAATCCCNGCAATTATTCCTAATCCCCCCATNGAAAGACANGCAAGAANACTGAATGTCNCNATCCATAGNATTGATTGTACGGGTAAAAAGACAAATAGTGATGAAAAAAACCATAGGCANAAAGCACATGCNANGCCTCTCGCCAATGCTCCGCCCATGTANCCAAGAAACCACTGAAAAGGAGTCATGGGAGAGAGCATCAAAAATATTAAATTTCCAGTTATTTTGCTCTGGGTGATGCTTGANCTACTNTTGGCAAACGCATTCTGCTGAAGCGTCATCATTATTAGNCCTGGGATTAAAAATGCTGAGTAACTTATATTCGGTAACGGTTCAATTCTGTTCTCAAGCAAGTAGGAAAATATAATCAAGAACAATAGAGAGGATACAACTGGGGCCAAAATGGTTTGTACCCAGACTTTCGAAAAACGAGCTATTTCCTTNGACATTAAAGCATAGACNGCGCCTTTTGTTAAAACTGATATTTTCATATTGCTAATCACCTGTNCCTAATTCAAAATCAAATTNTTTTGCNGTTTTAGAGACAAGTTCCAACCAGTTNTTTTNTTTAGAAGGATAAAGAATGCTCCTGGAAACNTTTATTAAATTATTACTGCTGTNTTGAGAAACTTTACGTTNTGAGTCTATTATTTTTTTTATNCCCTCAATCGTTCCTCCTTGTTTNCCGACTCCTGGGAGTAGNAGGGGTGTACTAGGAAACTTTTTATCNATCAACTTTAGTTCTTCNAAACAGTTCGCACCGACAACGAGACCAACTTGCCCACTAGAANATTCGGAATTGGCNAGTTCTGCTATGCGTTGGTAGAGGGGCATTTTCTCTCCANNTTTTGTTGTTATAGTAACAACTGACTGAATCACGTCCGANCCNGGGTTACTGGTACGGCATAAAAGGTAAACTCCTTTTTCTTTATTTTTAAGAAATGGGTGGATACTTTCAAATCCCATATAAGGATTTACAGTTGCTGCATCGGATTGATAACGTTCAAATGCTTCCGATGCGTAATGTTTAGATGTGTTACCAATATCAGACCTTTTGCCATCAAAAATAACTAAGTGGTCGGGGTAGTTTAACTTTATCCAATTTATTAAATTCTCGAGCACGTCTTCACAAGCCAATGATGAAAACATTGCGACCTGCGGCTTAAATGCGCAACAGTTATCAGCAGTGCTGGAAATTACTTCTTTAAAAAAGAACTCCAGTCGTTTTTTTATGTTGGGATGTGATGCAGTAACTTCATTTGGGAACTGCTCTAAAACTGGATCTAAACCAATGCATATTCTCGATTGATTTTGAGAAATGGAATTGAACAGTTTTTCTCTAAACGTCTTCACTTAATATTTTCACCCTGAGAAAAAGGCCTGTTTCATACAGGCCTTTTTCTCGCACTTTGTTGCACAAAAGACAACGGACTACAAAAGGAATTTTTTTTACATTCCCATGCCACCCATGCCACCCATACCACCCATACCACCCATGCCACCCATACCAGGGTCCATGCCTTCCATTCCGCCTCCTTTTTTCTCTTCAACTAACTCAGATACCATTGCTTCTGTGGTCAACATGAGTCCAGCAATTGAGGCAGCATTTTGAATTGCTGTTCTAGTTACTTTAGTTGGATCAACTACACCCATTGAAACTAAATCTCCGTACTCATCGGTGGCAGCGTTAAACCCGTCATTTCCCTTCAGACCAGTAACTTTGTTTACAACTACACTTGGCTCGCCTCCAGTGTTGAAGACAATTTGCCTAAGTGGTTCCTCAATAGCTTTCATGACAATCTGAATGCCAGCATCTTGGTCCGCATTTTCACCTTTGACCGAGCAGGAAGTTCTGGCTCGAATAAACGCGACTCCTCCTCCAGCAACAATACCTTCCTCAACTGCGGCACGTGTCGCGTGAAGAGCATCCTCTACTCTTGCCTTCTTTTCCTTCATTTCAACTTCGGTAGCAGCTCCAACCTTTATTACAGCCACTCCCCCAGCAAGCTTTGCTACTCTTTCTTGTAATTTTTCTCTGTCATAGTCACTTGTAGCTTCATCGATTTGAACTCTAATTTGCTTGACTCGAGCTTCAATGTTTTTTGTCTCGCCCTCGCCATCAATTATGGTTGAATTTTCTTTTCCAATTTCAATCCTTGCACATCCTCCGAGGTCGTCTAATGTCGCTTTCTCTAAAGTCATTCCAGTTTCTTCAGAAATTACTACTCCCCCAGTTAGAATGGCCATGTCTTCAAGCATGGCCTTTCGACGGTCTCCAAATCCAGGTGCCTTTACCGCACATGTCTTTAAGATACCACGGATATTGTTTACAACAAGGGTTGCGAGTGCCTCACCTTCAACATCCTCTGCCACTATTAATAACGGGCGACCAGCTTTTGCTGCCGCTTCTAACACGGGTAGTAAATCCTTGATATTTGATATTTTTTTATCATGGAGAAGGATATACGGATTTTCGAGGACAGTTACTTGTTTATCGGGGTTATTAATAAAATATGGTGACAAATAACCTCTGTCGAACTGCATTCCTTCAACGACGTCCAGCTCATTATTGAGGGATTTCCCATCTTCAACAGTTATAACACCCTCTTTACCCACTTTTTCCATGGCCTCTGAAATGATTGAACCAATCTCTTCATCAGCGTTTGCAGAAATAGCGCCGACTTGTGCAATTTCTTTTGAAGTAGTACAAGGCTTACTTATCTTCTTTAATTCCGCTACAACTGAAC
>NYVY01000022.1 GCA_002684875.1 Pseudomonadota bacterium | reverse complement strand
CAACATCAAAGAGTTTTGCTTCCAAACTTTCGGAACCTGGGGAAAGAGAAGGAGAATTCATTTTAGCAAGATAAAAAATATGAACTTGGTTAACAAAAGGTAAATCATGCATAGCGAACAGTCGTACAATTTTTATGTCAGCTCCAGCTTCTTCTATGGTCTCTCTGACTGCACCTTCTAAAGTTGTTTCATTCAATTCCATATATCCAGCGGGCAATGTCCATAGGCCGATTTGTGGTTCGATTGCTCTCTTACATAATAAAATTTTACCTTCAAATGTTGCTAAAGCACCAACAACAATTTTAGGGTTTTCATAATGTATCAAATTACAATTATCACAAACCGCGCGAAGTCTATTATCCTCCTCGGGGATTTTCATAAATATTTTTGAACCGCAGTTGGGGCAGAATTGCACGACAAGATTTTCCTATAATTTTTTTCTGGAGATTACGTTGTTAATAGAATTATACTTTATACTAAGCATAGATCGTCGCGGGGTGGAGCAGTCTGGCAGCTCGTCGGGCTCATAACCCGAAGGTCGGAGGTTCGAATCCTTCCCCCGCTACCATTTTCTTAACTGTATTACGTGGTATCGATGGAAAAAAAAAACTAAAGAAGTTATACAAGGCATCGCTGTTAATACTTTTATTATTAATTGCGATTGATTTATATCTTTATTTGCCTTCGGCGTTAGATTAGGAAAGAAAAAAATAATAATTTTTAGTGAAAATTGGGGCTTCGATTTTATGGGATACTTTCCATTAAATGAACGAGTGATTGTCCTCTGGCTGTAGTAGCAACCTTGTGATTCCAGCTGTTTCTATCCCAACAATTAAAACCGTGGTCGCAGTCTTCATGGGTAACAATCCTGCAATTTTTTCTGCCTTTAGTAGCTTTGCGAACCTGTAATACAACCTCCGAACTAACATGACTATCGTTCTGTGCGAAATGGAATAACAAAGGGCAAGTTACATCGTTGATTAAGTCCAGATACATTTCTAATCTGCTACCGTAATAAATTATAGATGTATCAACATTAGCCCGGGCAGCAGCAACGAAAGAAAGCAAACCACCCATACAAAAACCGAGTGATGCAATACGGCCTGTACAGGCTGGAATATGTTTCAACGCTTCAACCGTCCTCTGAAGATCTGAAGCAACCATGTCGATGTTAAGTTGATCGAATAACTCTAAACCTTTTTGAGTACTGCTGGGGTCATAACACAATTCTGTTCTAGGGCTATTTCGCCAGAAAATATCGGGTGCGATAGTTACAAAACCATCCAAAGCGTATTGATTACAAACCCCTCTAATATGCTCAGTAACTCCGAATATTTCCTGCAAAACCAACAATCCAGGCCCAAATCCCTTTGGGGGATAACTCACGAATGCACCGAACGACCCTCCGCGAGCGCTCTCTATACTAATCCAAGAATTTTCGATTTCGTTGCCCATAAATCAGGTAAGCTCAAAGTCGATGGAATAACTAAACGGAACAATACTAGTAATTCATTGCCTTATAACTATACTTTAACATTGTTGGTGTAAAAATGAGTAAAAAATTTGGTTTAACGATCGGTCTTTTATGCGTCGTGACAGCTTTTATATTAAGCTACGCTTTCAATAGAGAAGTTGTAACTACGGGTCCCGTGGTGCAAATTTATCCTTACCAGGTTAAAACAATCTTAAATGCAAGTGGTTATGTTGTTGCGCAAAGGCAAGCATCGCTGTCTTCTAAGGCCACTGGACGGTTGGAGTGGTTAGGAGTAGTGGAAGGTTCAAGAGTAAAGAAAGGTGAGCTAATAGCTCTAATAGAACGCGATGATTTAAGGGCAAAACTGTTGTTTGATAAAAGTCAAGTAGGTTTAGCAATAGCTGAGTTAGAAGAGGCTAAACGTGTTTTTAAGAGGTCGGAGCAACTCTTAATAAAAAAATATATCTCTGAAGCATCTTATGACGAGAGTTTTGCCCGTTTGGAAAAAGCTAAAGCTGCATTTAGGGCTGCTGAGGCCGCAGTTGCAATTAGTAGAGCGGACTTCGCTCAATCAGAAATAAAAGCACCTTTTGATGGAGTTGTATTAACTAAAAACGCAAATGTTGGGGATAATATTACACCCTTTTCAGCTGCAGCAAATACCAAAGGTGCNGTAGTGACTGTTGCGGACATGGCTACACTGGANGTTGAGGTTGATATCTCCGAAGTAAATGTTGAAAAAATCTATGTGGGTCAGACTGTTGTGGTCCGTTTGGACGCATTCAGAGAGGAACGCTTTTTTGGCAAAGTCGCTAGGATGGTACCCACAATTGATAGATCTAAAGCGACAAGAATGATAAAAGTAGGTTTCCTCAATCCTGACAGCAGAATCCTTCCAGATATGGCGGCAAAAGTCTCTTTTTTACAAGAGGGTGTTTTGGAAGAGGACGACAAACCAATGCTCGCTATTTCAAAGGACGCTGCCTTTAAAATTGCAGACCGAACTTATTATTTTGTTGTAAAAAATAGTTTNATAAAAAGACGGGAGATTTTAGAGCCTGAACTTATTGGGGACGACCTTTTTGTAGTAGAAAATGCAAAATTAGGAGAAGAAGTTGTAGTACCTCCTTCATCGAACTTGAAGGATGGTTTGAAAGTTTCAATAAAAGACTAGTAAATGATTCAGTTAACAAATGTATCGAAGAGTTATNGTAGAGGNGACACTAAGGTGCCTGTTTTGGAAAATATCAGTTTGAAAATTCCTTCAGGAGACTTTTTTGCACTTATGGGTCCCTCTGGTTCTGGAAAAAGCACTCTTCTAAACCTTATCGGTGGGATAGATTATCCAAATACGGGAACAATTATAATTAACTCGATAGACATAACTAAGTTGTCTGAATCGAGGNTGACTTCATGGAGGGCAGAAAACATTGGCTTCATATTTCAGTTTTATAATTTGTTACCAGTTTTGACTGCTTTAGAAAATGTTGCTTTGCCCCTCCAATTGAAACCTTTAAGTCAGAAAAAGAGAAAAGCTTTAGCACTAAATGCACTTGAGAAAGTTGGTTTGTTAGATAGAATCAACCATAAGCCAGGTGAATTATCTGGTGGTCAACAGCAGAGAGTAGCTGTGGCAAGAGCACTGGTTACTNANGCTCCTGTCATAGTCGCAGATGAGCCTACTGGAGATTTAGATAGAGAATCGGGAGCTGAAATTTTAGAACTTTTGGGTGAGGTCAATAACAATTTTGGACGTACCATAGTAATGGTCACGCACGATCCAAAAGCAGCATCAAAGGCAAATACAATTCTCAATTTTGAGAAAGGTAGGTTAGAAGAAAGTAGTTCTGGTGATAATTAACTTAGCTTTTAAAAACTTACTCAGGTATCCAACGAGATCTTTTTTAACGATGGTTGGAGTCGCAGTTGCCATCCTATCTTTTGGCTTATTGTCTACTGTTGTGGACTCATGGTATGCAGGAGCAGAAGGGGCAAGCTCTGCTAGATTGATTGTCCGAAGTTCAGTCTCGCTTATGTTTCCATTACCTATGACTTATAAGAATAAAATAAACCGAGTGGATGGAGTCGAGGACGTTAGTTGGGCGAGATGGTTTGGGGGAGTTTATAAGGAGCCGAAAAACTTTTTTCCTCAGTTTGCCATAGATCCAAAAAGTTATTTAAGAATTTACCCAGAATATATAGTTTCAGATGATCAAAAAGAAAATTTTTTCAACGATAGACGAAGTACGCTTATTGGCAGAAAGATAGCTGAAGAACACGGTCTTAAGGTTGGGGATTTGATGCCTCTTCAGGGACAAATTTTTCCTGGAACATGGGATTTTGTGGTGGGGGGAATTTATGATGGGAAAAACAGCGGTACAGACACTGCTCAGATGTTTTTTCATTGGGATTATTTAAATGAAGAAATAAAGAAAAGAAAAATCTCGAGAGATTTAGAGTCAGTAGGTGTCTTTATTGTCGAAGTAAATGATGTAAAGAAGGTTGGTCCGATTTCGCAAGATATTGATGAATTGTTTAAAAACTCAAGAAAAGAAACGTATACCGAGACAGAAAAAGCTTTCCAACTTGGCTTTGTAGCGATGACAGAGGCAATAGTTGTGGCAATTAGGTTGGTATCATATGTCGTCATAGTAATTATTATGTTGGTGATGGCTAATACGATGGTCATGACTTCCAAAGAGAGAATGTGGGAGTACGCAACTATGCGCTCGTTAGGATTTGATAGAAATTTTTTGAATAAAGTCATTTTTTTTGAGTCTTTGTTTCTNTCAGGAATTGGTGGTCTCACTGGAATAGTCTTAACTTTTCCCGCAGCAACATTATTTCGATCTTACACTGGTACTCTTTTTCCAGTGTTTGAGATTTCTCTCGCAACTATATCAACACAAATTTGTTTCCTTCTATTGATTGGTTTAGTAGCGTCTCTGTTTCCTGCTTGGAAAGCCAGTAATGGAAAAATTGTTACTGCCTTGAGAGCTGCTTGANCCTATGTTTAAGTCAGTCCCATTCTCTTACAGCGTTAGAAGCCTTCTAGTGCGAAAACTTACAACCTTTTTCACAGTTTTTGGTCTAGCTCTGGTTGTATTTGTTTTTTCAACAGTTTTGATGTTAGACAAAGGCCTGGAAGAAACTGTGGTCTCAACTGGTGAACGTGACAATCTTATAGTGACTAGAAGAGGGTCNAGTAGTGAGGTTCAGAGCGCTATTACAAAAGAACAAGCCTCAATAATTTCNCAGATAAAAGGTATTGCATCCATACCAGAACCTAAGGTATCGAATGAGACAGTGGTTTTGATTAATCTTCAAAAAAAAAAGGGTAGTACCTCTAACGTTGTTATTCGAGGTCTGAAGCACTCGGGCATTGAGTTAAGACGAAACTTTACTTTAGATCAAGGAAGTTTATTTCGAGAAGGAACAAATGAGGTTATTGTTGGCAGAGCAATAGCCAAACGCTTTGGTGGGTTAAAAATTGGGGAAATTATTAAGTTTGGGGGTGAAATGTGGAGGGTTGTTGGTTATTTTAGAACAAATAACAATGGATTTGAGTCGGAGATATGGACGTCAAATGATGTCCTAATGCAGGTCTTTAAGCGTAATACATATTCGACTGTTTTACTGAATTTAACCGATGTTTCAAAAGGAAGGCGTATAAAGGATATTATTGATAAAGATGTAAGACTTCCCTTGAGGGCAAAGTTTGAACGCAGCTTTTATGAAGAGTCGAGTGCTGCTTTGTCAAAATTTATAACTATTCTGGGAGTTACTCTCACTGTGATATTTTCAATAGGTGCGACTATTGGGGCAATGATTACAATGCAAGCTGCAGTTATGAACAGAACTACCGAAATCTCTACCTTAAAAGCACTTGGGTTTAGTAAACTTCAAATTATGATTACCTTTCTTTTTGAATCTTTCGTTCTATCATTAATGGCTGGTGTTCTTGGTATTTTTTTAGCGAGTTTCTTTTCAAATGTAGAATTTTCTACAAGTAATTTTCAAAGTTTTGCTGAATTAGCATTTAAATTTTCTATGGATAGTAGTATTGTACTCACAGCGTTTTTATTGGCTCTTTTCATGGGGGTAATTGGGGGACTAATTCCAGCATTTTATGCTACTAAGATTAAAATAACTGAAGGACTTAGGTCAGTATAAAAAATGTTGGAAATAAAAAAAACGATAAAAATTGCAAGAAATCTTCTTTGGAGAGATCTTATCGCAGGAAATTATAATATTTTAATTTTTGCGATTTTAGTGTCAATAACATCCGTCATATCTATTCAGTTTCTCACTAATAAAGTTGAGTTTTCAATCGCCCAAGATGGAAGAGCAAGTATTGCCTCTGATCTTAGAATTACCTCAACGCGAAAAATTGATTCTTTGTTTGCTGAAAAAGCAAAAAGTCTGGGGATAGAAACTGGACGCGGAGTGCAATTTCCTTCGATGGTTTCTAACAAGACAAAAAACAGTTTAGTTTCTTTGAAGGCGGTATCTGATCTTTACCCTCTGCGTGGCGATATGAAAATTACTAACGGAAAAAAAAGCTTTGTAAGTCGGAGTTCTAGGTTAGAAAAAAATGAGGCGTTTGTTGATCCAGCAGTTTTAACTTCCTTGGATTTACGAATTGGAGATTTTTTTAAATTAGGTACACAGAGGTTCAAAATAGTTGGACTTATTGAGGTTGAGCCTGACAGAGGGTTATCTTTTGTAAATTTTTCACCGAGAGTGATTATAAATTTGCGCGATCTAGAAAGCACTGAATTAGTTCAGAGGGGAAGTAGGGTGAACCACAACCTGTGGATAGCTTCGGAAAATGAAAAAAAAATTTACAGTTATAAAAGCTTCTTTTCTACAAACAAGCAGTTAGGACAAACTTTAGATACTTACCAATCAGCCCGCCCAGAAGTAAAGGAGGCGCTGACACGTATTCGGTCATTTCTTGCATTAATTTCAATGCTAACCGTCATTCTCGGATCAGTAGCTATTGCTATTGCAGCAAATTATATAATGAGGCTTCACTCAAAAACTTTAGTAACTTTAAAAGTTTTTGGGGCATCAAAAAAACTTGTCGCTAACATTTGGCTTTTTATATTATCTACTATAACTTTGGGGTCATTTATCTGTAGTGTTATTCTTGGCTATTGCTTTCACCTCTTTCTAGTTGAATACTTAAGTGTTTTTTCGGAGGTGAGTTTGCCCGATGTTGAAGTAGTAAATCTTTGGCAGATACTCCAGATTTTGTTGGTAACAGCGATGCTAGTTTTTATTTTTACATGGCCAGTCTTTTCGCGAGTTATAAATAGGAGCGTTATTCAAACATATCAGGGAGATAGTGCTGAGATAAAAATAGGTTCTACACAAAAATCATTGATGGTAAAAAATTTAATTTTATTTGGTAGTTTGTTTGTTTTTTTGTTTTATTTAGTTATCGGTGATTTACAACTTGTATTTATAGTTCTTATTTCATTTCTAACTCTAGGTTTAATTTTTCTGATCGCGGTACTTAGCGTAATAAAATTTCTGAATATAATTACGGTGAATTTCGATCGTAAAAATTTGGGTTGGACGATTCAGAGTTTTTTAAGAAGCGTTGTTCGAAGAAAAAGTTCTATTTCTCTTCAAACTTTAGCTCTCGGAATGGCTATTTCTTCGGTTGTAAGCACAAGCTTTATAGAGAGGAATTTGTCGAATGTATGGGAAGCAGTAACATCGGACAAGGTACCAAACAGATTTCTTTTGAATATTCAGAGTGACCAAATACCAAGTCTTTCGGAAGAGTTAGATAAGTTTACAAATGATTATGAGTTCTTTCCGATGGTCAGAGGTAGGTTGATAAAAATTAATGATGAAAACGTATCGGAAAAAAAGTTTTCCTCCTTTCGAGCACGGCGATTAGTTAACAGAGAAATGAACATATCGTACGGGGATAAGATTCCAAAACATAATGTTGTAATAAAAGGTAGTAATTTTTATGAGGGAAAGGGTGAAATCTCAGTCGAACTTGATATCGCAAATACTTTAGAGCTAGATTTAAACGACAAGCTAATATTTGATATCGATGGGACAAATGTAGGCCTCACTGTAACAAGTTTCAGAGGGGTAAAGTGGGAGTCAATGAAGGTAAACTTTTTTATGTTTGCCTCACGCAAGGAGTTAATCGACAAACCTCAATCTTACATTACTTCGTTTCATTTGGAAGAAAATAAAAAGTTTACCGAGAGAAAATATGACTTCAGTTTTAAAGACCAGTTGTTAGATAAATTTCCAAATATTACAGTTGTTGATACGTCAATAATAGTTTTACAGGTTAAAGATTTAATTTCTAATGGCGTTACTCTTATTAAATTCTTTTTCGTCCTTTCGATACTAACGGCTTTCTTGGTTTTGTGGGCGTCATTACTAGCATTAAAAGAACAGAAAGAAAAGGAAATGATTATTTTAAGAATACTTGGTTGTTCAAAAAAACAAATGATACAAGCTCAATTACTTGAACTTATCTTTGTTGGTGTTATAGCAGGCTTACTCGGCACAATTTTGTCTCAACTTGTGGGTAATTTAATTTTTAACTTCATTTTTACAGGTATTGGCTTTAATTTTTTCCCTTCGTATTTAATATTTGGCCTAGTGGCTGGAGTGCTAATTAGTTTGTTAGCTGGTTTTTCCGTACTACAAAGCATTGCAAGGGGAACAGCCATAACAAATTTGCGCAGCGTTCCATAAAACAAAAAATGTGTCATAATATTAGACTTTTGAGTTGTTCGGGAAAACCACTATGAACAATTATTCTTAGTTTTGTCCCCGTCCCACAGATAATAGGAGAGATTTATGCAGTCAAGGAGTGATATTGCTAGAAGAATAAGCGATTCTTGGTCAAATGACA
>NYVY01000021.1 GCA_002684875.1 Pseudomonadota bacterium | reverse complement strand
GGTCCTCTTTGTTGCATGTAGAGCCCAAGAGAAAACCCTGCCCAATACCATAAAGGGTTCAAATAACTTTTTCTTGATGAGGCAAAGCGCAAATACTCTTCCGTCCACCGTAGGTGATCGGCCTCTTCTTTTGCGGCATGCCGCAAATAATTAACTATTGTGGCGTTGTTTTCAAAAAAAAGTTGACCCTGATACAGGCCTTGAGCTGCCACTTCGCCAGAATGATTGACTCTCATCAAGTTCCCTGCTTTTTCTAATTTCTCTGTCTGTTGAGAATCACCATGTTTTAGAGAGCTCCCAGCTGGGTTATCTCTACCAGTCCCGTCAAGACTCCCAACAGAAGTTTTTAAAAAATTATCAACCGAACAAAGTACTTTATCTAAAAAGGATAGTGCCTTAACCAATTAAAATGATCCTCCAGATTTATTAGTGAGGTAAACCACGGCAGCTTTTATTTCCTCATCGGTATTTAATGGTCCTTTATGTGCACCCATGCTACCTTTACCGTTTAACACTGAATATACAAGTTTATCGAGTCCTTGTCCTAGCCTGGGCTTCCAAGCACCAATGTCACCAATCTTAGGTGCATTAAGCACTCCAGCTTCATGACAAGCGGCACATCTATTAGAATAAACTGCCTCTCCAGACAAAGGTCCAACATCTACGCTTGCCAATACAACGTTGTCACTTTCAGCAGATACATAGGGTTCAGTTCGCAAGGTCCCAATTGGTTGAATTCGCTGGGCTATTTTTTCAGCAGTATAAGCATCAGATGACTTTTCGGGATTTTTTAAACTTCCAACGAATTTTGTCAAAAGTACTATTACTATTACAGGAATAATAAATGCCCCTGCAATCGCATAAATTAACTGTTTAGGCGTTTTTATTGGCGTTTCATTCTCACTCATGGTTTTCTCTTTCTTTTTTTTTTTATTTCTTCAGATTAAATTATAATTGAAATTCAGCACATACAGATTAAACTTTTTTTGCGTCTGTAGCTCAGTGGATAGAGCACTGGCCTCCGAAGCCAGGGGCCACAGGTTCGATTCCTGTCAGACGCGCCAAATTATGACTCGCAAACGAAGAAATTAACGTTTTATGAAAACTTAATCAAAATTTTTTAGGCTAATGATAGTAGAAATAAAAAAAAATATCGCAGAACTGATATATAAAGCATTAACTCAGGGCCGCGCAAGTAGTGAGATTAATCTCTCAATTTCAGTTGCTGATATAATGGATGACATTGAAATTCCCAAAGATCAATCTAATGGCGATTTTTCAACAAACATAGCACTAAAAAAGTGTAAACAATTTAAATGTTCCCCAATTGAGCTTGCCAAAACCGTTTCCGAATCAATAAAATCGTCTCACAGAATGTTATCGGACTCTTTAGAGGTTTCTATTCAAAAGATAGAAATTGCAAATCCAGGTTTTATAAATTTTTTTCTTTCTTGTGATTCACTAATGCGCTTCCTTTATAACTTGAATAACCTAGATAATTACGGTTGGGCGTCAAGTAATAGGAAAAACTCTATAATAGTGGAATATGTTTCTGCCAATCCAACTGGTCCCCTGCATGTCGGACACGCAAGGCAAGCGGTTTTGGGAGACGCCATTTCCTGTCTTTTGAAAAGGTCTGGAGCAAAGGTTTGTCGTGAATTTTATTACAATGATGCGGGCAATCAAATTGCAAACCTTACGCAATCAGTAATAGCGAGACTTAAAAAGATCAGTCCAGAAAGCCCAGAATTTCCAAGGGATGGATATAAAGGTGATTATATAGCTGAGATAGCAACAGATTTTGCTGCGAAGACAAATTTATCAGAAGAATTGGATATAAAAAAGCCGAAAGAGATTGAAGAAAAAGTAAGAGAACATGCGATAAACTTAATTAGAAAAGAACAAAATAATGACTTGAAATTGTTAGGTGTCGCATTTGATAATTATGCTGTAGAAAGTAAATTCTATGAAACTGGATTGGTCCAGAGAGTTATTTCTNCNTTAAAGGAGAACAAAAAAACATACATAGCGGATGGGGCACTATGGTTAAAAACAACAGAATATGGAGATGATAAAGACCGAGTAATGCAAAAGANAGATGGAACCTACACTTATTTTGTTCCTGATGTGGCATATCACTTTAANAAATGGCAAAGAGGATTTTACAGAGCTATAAATATTCAAGGTTCAGACCATCACGGAACCCTTACACGGGTAAAAGCTGGGTTGCAGGGTCTGCAAGAAAATATAGTAGATAACTTTCCTGAAACGTTGTTACATAAAATGGTTAGGGTAGTAAAAGATGGNAAAGANGTGAAGTTTTCAAAGCGGTCGGGNTCATATGTTACATTAAAAGANCTTGTTTTCATGGCNTCTGGTGNAGATGACAAGGTCAGTCAAGAAAAATATTGTGACATTATTAAAGACCCTATGCTTACAAAAGGAAGGGATGCTGTTAGATTTTTTCTTTTATCGAAAAAACCTGAAACAGAATTTACATTTGATATAGATCTGGCTCAAAAACAGTCGGAAGAAAACCCTGTGTTTTACGTTCAGTATGCACATGCCAGGGCAAGTAGCGTAATTCGTCAGGCAGATGTGACTAAAATTAACCTTTTAAAATTTTTTAAAAATTTCTATGAAGGAACCATAGCTAAAAAAAACAGCTATGTGTTTACAAAAAGAGAGAGAATTATTATTTTGAGATTATTAGAATACCCAGCAGTTATTTCTCATGCACTAAATAATTTAGAACCACATCAAATTGTTTTTTATGTGCAATCGCTAGCAAGTGATTTTCATAAGTTTTACAACGAATCAAAAATTTTAGTTGATGATGAGTTCATAAAAAATAATAGGTTATTGATTGTTTTTTCAGTAGCTCATATGATTAAAAAAAATCTAGAGTTGCTTGGTGTGTCGGCTCCAGAGATAATGTAATTATGAGACCCAGAATAAAATCTAATTTAAGAGATGTTTTGGCTCCGAAAGGATTTGGTGTTTTAAGTTTCTTTTTTGGGCTTGCAATAGGATTGGTCATCGCAGCTTATCTTGCGTTCTACGTTACAAAGACCCCCGTCCCATTTGCGGACAAACTTGATGGCTATAAAAAGACTCCTGAAGTAATAAAATTATCTGAGGAAGAAAGCAATGTAGTTGTAAAAATTGCACCTAGTGATATGTCGATTTTTATACCAGAAAAAAATACAGAAAGAAACGAATCGCAAACGTCTTTTGAACCACTTGAAAAGATTGTAGAAAACGCGAAGCTTGAGCAAAAAAATTTATCAAGCGACGAACAAAATAAATCCTTCTTTTTGCAGGTTGGCGCGTTTAGAAAGGTGAAAGAAGCTGATAGAATGCGAGCAAAGCTTGCTTTTTTAGGGTTTGAGGCTTCAATATATAAAAAAAATAAGAAAGGTAACTTGTTCTTTAGAGTTAGATTAGGTCCGTATAACTCGTTAGAGGAATTAAACGGGACAAAGAAACGTTTGTCCGAAAATAGAATAAAGTCTCACGCTGTCTTGGTAAATCGTTAATAACTTCCAACTAAGGATAATTGCATGCAACTTAGAAAAACAACATTTCATTCCTACTTTAGTAAGATAGTCATCATCTTTTTTACTACCTCCTTAGGATTTGTTTCTACTTCAGGATGGACGACTACACCAAGGTTTGATGAAGGGATTGATTATAAAAGGCTTAACAAAAATCACCGTTATAAAAAAACCAAAAAGATAGAGGNAGTAGAGTTTTTTGGCCTTTTCTGCCCACATTGTAGAAAATTCAATCCAGCTATAACTGATTGGTCAAAAAAAGCTCCCGAAAATGTGGTTTTTATGAAATTACATGTACCTTTTCGAGAGTTAGCCCATCAGAGATTGTATTTTACGCTAAAAAAAATGAACTTAGCTGATAAATATATAAATCTCCTTTTCAGAGAGATTCAAGACAATAGGCTCCCTTTAAAAAATTTTTTAAGTATCATCACTTGGGCAGAGGATAATAATATCAATACAAATGATTTTGAAGAAAATTGGAACTCAGATGCAGTTAAATCTTCAATGAGGGAAGCCACCCTGTTGATGAAAACCTTTGAAATACGGGGTGTTCCTCAAATTATTGTGGATGGAGAGTTTTTGACTTCGCCNGCGATGGCTGGAAGCAATAAAAGACTAATTACTCTTTTGGACTATTTAATATCGTTAAGAACTCGTTAATTTTTTTTGATTAAGATATGGTTGTAGAGNTCATTTCTTTTTATTCCGTATTTAATTTTTAAGACTTTTGCAATATCACTTTTTTTCATAAAAGGTTGTAANANGTTTATCCACGATTCAATTTCGTCNGTNGGTGAATTTCTNGGNNTATGCAATTTAGTGAGGTCAAGTATTAGCACGAATTCTCCCTTCAGAATATCGGTTGGACTATTTTTTTCACTAAATAATTTTGAAAGTTCGGAAACGCTTCCCTTCCAATACATTTCATGTTTTTTGGTAAGTTCTTTTACCAAAAACGCTGGTACTTCAATTTTAAAAAATTCTTGAATAGTTTTTAACGTATTTGTTATTCTCTTTCCACTTTCAAAAAAAATAGAAAANCTTTTTTTACACGTTATTTCTTCTAGAAGAGAGGTTTGCTCGGTTTGTTTTCTAGGAAAAAAACCAAGAAAACTGAAATATGCCTCTGGCCNTAACTCAAATCCGCTTATTGAAAATGCAGCGGNAATAGAGCAACATCCAGGCACAGAATACACAGGTACTTTTTCTTCGTGATATTTGCTTACTAGAGTAGCGCCTGGGTCTGATATAGACGGCGTACCTGCATCAGTTACCAACACAGCAACAGTGTNTTTTAGATCATTANTGNAAAGATCAGCTACTCGTTTTGATTCGTTAAATTTATGCAGGGAAATAAAACAATCAGCCCGTTTTTTAATGCNNAGCATTCGCAGTAGGTTTTTTGTATANCGTGTGTCCTCGGCAAAAATTACATCACATTCTGTAAAGACTGTTACTGCTCTTTTAGTAATATCCGATAAATTTCCAATTGGCGTTGCAGTAACGTAAAGCCCATTTTTTAAATTTGTCTGAAATTTATTAATTTCTCGACCCTAAACCGTCAGACTGTTAAAATATGATAAGAAATCCATAAATAACAGTTTACATGAACCGATTATCTTTAAAACTTTTGTTTTTCATCTCAACCTTTATTTGTTTTCTCCATGGATGCTATTTTCCTGTTGTTGCAACTGGTATGGTTGCAACAGCGGTTGCAGTGACTGATAGAAGAACACCTGGAACTCTGTTAGAGGATGAAACNATTGAGCTAAAGTCAATGAAGGAAATGGCTAGCGTACTGAAAGATAAAAAAAAAGCATCCGTCTCAGCAACCAGTTATAACAGAGCTGTTCTATTGACAGGTTGGGTTCCTAATCCACAGGTTTCCCGAGAGGTGGCTAGAATAGTAGCAAATATTGATAACGTCAGGGATGTAATAAATGAGNTAAGAATTGGGCCAAAATCAACCGCTCGTACGTTTGCAAGGGATTCTTTAATTACAGCAAAAATAAAGGCGAGTTTTATTGACGAACGAAAATTAAACTCTAATGCTGTAAAAGTAAAAACTGAAACTGGAGNGGTTTTTTTAATGGGGATTGTCACACAAAGAGAGGCTGATTTGGCGGCTGATATCGCTTCTAGGATCGTTGGAGTAAAAAAAGTTGTAAAAGTTTTTGAAGTCCTTTCGGAGGAAGAGATAAAACAAATTGATGCNATTTTAAATTCTCGAAAGCCACAAAANAATGAGCGNTTAGCTCAATAGATTAGTGTAGGCTTGGCGTAGTTGGAAAAATGTTTTCCCTGGTTTACCAGCCATATNCCCAGTTCCAATAAGTTTTTTATCAATTACAGTTACTGAAAGAATCTCCTTAGTGGCGGACGTCATTATAACTTCATCTGCTTTTAAAAGTTCAGAATACGAGAAGTCTTTTCTTAAAAATTTTATGCCGTATTTTTCGCAAATTAACTCCAAAATAGATATTCTTACTCCTTCTAA
>NYVY01000020.1:6188-43567 GCA_002684875.1 Pseudomonadota bacterium | reverse complement strand
CTGTAATTTTTTTTTGTAAAGAACATCGGCCTCTCCGCAGATGAGATCTGATAGCTCCTCATCATTTAACTCAACTTTTTCCTCTACTATTTCTTTTAAATTTAAGTCTAAACCGTACTGCCGTAAACTCTCTGATAAGTCTTTAAGATTCCACTGTTCTTCCATGCTGTCTTGAGGAATGAACTGTCTTACACAAGAGCTAATAGACCCCTTTCTTAAACTAGATACAAGCTCTTCAAGTGATTCTGACTCCAGAACTTCCTTTCTTTGTTGATATAAGATTTTTCTCTGTTCATTGGAAACATTGTCAAACTCTAGTAATTGCTTTCTAATATCAAAGTTTCTATTTTCAACTTTTCTTTGAGCACTCTCAATGGATCTAGAAACCATACCAGCTTCAATAGGCTCTCCCTTTGGAACACCCAGCTTATCCATAATTGTTTTCATTTTTTCTCCAGCAAAGATCCTCAATAGAGAATCATCCATAGCCAGGTAAAAACGCGAGGACCCAGGATCGCCTTGCCTTCCAGCTCTTCCTCTCAACTGGTTATCAATTCTCCGTGACTCATGGCGCTCAGTCCCAATAATATGCAAGCCACCAGCTTCAATAACCTTTTTATTTTCAAGCATCCAATCTGACTTCAATTTATCAATTTTAACTTTTTGTTCTGAAGGCTTGATAGTTTTCTCTTCTTCGATAGCTTTCATTAAAGAGGTAATATTTCCCCCAAGCACAATATCTGTGCCTCTTCCAGCCATATTCGTAGCAATCGTAACCATCCCAGGTCTACCAGCCTGTGCGACTATATCCGCCTCCATTTCGTGCTGTTTTGCATTCAAAACTTGATGCTTGACTTTACTATCCATCAAGTGCGATGAAAGTTGCTCCGAATTTTCTATTGAAGTTGTACCAACTAACACTGGTTGACCTTTACTGTGCCGTTCCTTGATGTCAAAGACAACAGCTTCAAACTTTTCCTCAACACTTCGATAAATCTGATCTTGATGATCCTTTCGAACCATGGGTTTATGTGTCGGTACAATCAAGGTCTCTAAATCATAAATTTGCTTAAATTCAAAGGCTTCGGTGTCAGCGGTACCAGTCATGCCAGACAAATTTTCATACATCCTAAAATAATTTTGAAATGTTATGGAAGCCAGGGTCTGATTTTCGGATTCAATTTGGACTGATTCCTTTGCCTCAATTGCCTGATGAATTCCTTCTGACCACCTTCTGCCAGGCATTAATCTACCAGTAAATTCATCGACAATAACAACTGAATTATTTTGAATGACGTAGTGTTGGTCTTTTTCAAACAGATTATGAGCTTTAAGAGCAGCAACAAGATGGTGAAGCAACGCTATATTAGAGGGGTCGTACAAACTCTGTCCAGAGTCAAGAAGCCCTTTCTCTTCTAAGAGATTTTCAGCCCTTTCAAACCCTGAATCCGAAAGGTTTATCTGCCTGCCTTTTTCATCAATAAAATAATCTCCCTCTCCTTCTTCAACCTCCTGTTTTTTTAAATTCATTGGGATGTCGTTTAGCTTGTTATATAAATCAACCTGGTCATCGGATTGCCCCGAGATTATTAGGGGTGTTCTGGCCTCATCGATTAATATTGAATCAACTTCATCAACAATTGCAAAAAAAAGATCCCTTTGAACTTTTTGATCACAATCAGTAACCATATTATCTCTTAGATAATCAAAACCAAATTCATTGTTAGTACCGTAGGTAATATCGCATTTATAAGCTTCTTTTTTTTCTTGTTGATTCATTCCAGAAACTGTGACGCCCACAGAAAGCCCTAAAAATTTAAAGATCTTACCCATCCATTCGGCATCTCTTTTTGCCAAATAATCGTTGACAGTGACTATATGTACCCCTCGTCCCGAAAGCGCGGAAAGATAAGCTGGTAAAGTTGCGACTAATGTTTTTCCCTCGCCTGTCCTCATCTCGGAAATTTTCCCGTCAAATAAAGCCATACCACCAATAAGTTGAACGTCAAAATGTCTCATCTGCAAAGTTCTATTAGCTGCCTCCCTGCACACAGCAAACGCCTCTATCTTGATACTTTCTAGAGTTCTACCTTTGTCAATTTCTGATTTAAAAAAACTAGTTTTTTCCTTTAATTCCTCATCAGACAATGTAACAATTGTTGGTTCAAGCGCTGAAATTTGCGAGACTATGCGAGAATAGGCTTTTATTAATCTGTCATTTCTACTTCCAAAGACGGTCTTAATGATGGTTGCTAACATAATTTACCATGAAAAAAAAAATTGTTTTTAGGTCAGTTACAGATATTATTCAATCAGAGAATAATACAGAATTGGGAAGGATTACATCCACTATGAAAGAAACTTCATATTGGACTAACATATTTGAAAAAGTTCTCTATAATTTACCTAACGCAGACTCCATAAAATTGACCAAGGCAATACTTCGGATCAATGCAGTTCAGAGAAATGATACCACAAAGCCAACTTCAGACCTCACCCTAGTAGTGCGGCTTGATTCCGCATCCGCCGCAAGCAGGTTTAGAATGTATGCACCAAAAATTTTAACTCTTTTAAATGCACGCGGTTACCAAATTAGTTCACTAGAACCATCTGTTGGTTTCCAAAAAAAAATTTAAACCCACGACCACTGCCTACTCCAAGCCAAAGGAGCATCTTTTAAAGAACTAAAGGTTCTATAGCGCCACGAATCTGAGTCAGTTGTGAGTTCACGAATTAATTTATTATTAAGGGCGTGACCTGACTTGTAGGCCCTGTAACTTCCCAACAAAGGAAAACCTTTAAGGTACAAATCTCCTATGGCGTCTAAGGCCTTGTGCATAGCAAGCTCGTTATCTGTCCTTAATCCCCCTTTATTGACAATTTTCCTATCGTTCAAAACAATAGCATTGTCCAAACCTCCGCCGACCACTAAATTTTTATTTAGTAGCGTGCCGATATCGCTCATAAAACCAAAAGTTCTTGCTCTGGATATATCTTCGACAAAACTAGAGTTTTTAAAATCAATATCTACCATGCTGTTCTTTTCACTTATTACAGGATGAGCGAAGTCAACAGTAAAATTAAGTTTAAAACCAAAATAAGGCTCAAGCATAGCCCACTTGTCACCTTCCTCTACTTTTATGGGTTTTAAAACTTCAATAAATTTTTTTCTTCCTCTTTGCTCTCGGCACCCTGCTGTTTTTAACAAGTGGACAAAAATTGCTGAACTCCCATCCAAGATTGGTAACTCTGGTCCACAAACTTTTACTAAAATATTGTCAATACCTAACCCAGCAAGAGCAGCTACCATATGTTCAACTGTGGACATCTTTATATTATTTTCAGAAATTGTTGAAGCAAGCTGAGTTCCAGTAACTTTACAATTTGTTACCCTAATATCTTTGGGAGGGTCTAAATCAGTTCGTCGAAATACAACTCCTTGATCAACTTCAGCGGGGCAAATTTCAACAGAAACCAGCTTTCCAGAATGTAATGCTAGCCCTTCAAAACTAATATTACGTAAGATTGTTCTTTGCCTAATCATTACTTCCGTTAATCCGCCTGTTTTCTGAGAAAAGCTGGGATATCTGATGGAGCCATGCCAGCCTCTTCTAATGCCCTCACTTTCTCTGCTGCTGAGTTTTTTGGCGTTCCATCCCCCCATACTGAATCAGTAAAGTCCTCTTCTATTTTTGGATTTTTTACACCATCATTATCATGTCCAAAAATTGACGGTCCTTCTAATACACCATCGTCCGTACCAGTTCTGATGCCCGGCATTGGAACTGGCTCCAATTTTGGTTTATTTTCTTTATCAATACCAGTCGCAACTAATGTTACTCGGAGATCATCTCCCAAAGATTCATCGATTGCAGTACCCCATATTACATGAGCACTATCATCTGCAAACGAATTTATAAACTCCATTGCCATTGTTGTCTCTTTCAATTTTAGTGACGTACTTGCTGATATATTTACTAACACACCTTTCGCTCCAGACAAATTTACCCCTTCCAAAAGAGGGCTTCTAGTAGCTTGCTCAGCAGCAACCTTGGCTCTATCAACCCCTTGAGCAGTTGCGGTGCCCATCATAGCTTTCCCTTGAGAACTCATAACAGTTCGAACATCTTCGAAATCGACGTTGACGTTACCAGCGATATTTATTATTTCCGCTATGCCTGCCACAGCGTTATATAAAACATCATCAGCTTTTGCAAATGCATCTAATTGGGTAATATCATCACCTAAAACTTGCTCCAATTTTTGATTTAAAATGACAATTAGCGAATCAACTTGCTCTTCAAGACAATTAAGACCCTCTTCTGCTACTCTAAACTTTCTAGGACCTTCAAAACTAAACGGCTTGGTAACAACTCCAACTGTTAGAGCACCAATCTCTTTCGCTGCCTGCGCTACGATTGGGGCTGCACCTGTGCCCGTGCCTCCACCCATACCAGCGGTAATAAAGACCATATGCGAACCTGAAAGAGCCTCTTTTATTTTTTCTAACTCATCCTCCGCTGCCTGTTTTCCAACTTCAGGCCTTGCTCCAGCACCTAAACCAGACTCGCCAAGTTGTAGCTTTTTCTCAGCAGGAGTATTTGTTAAAGCTTGTGCATCAGTATTTGCACATAAAAATTCTACTCCTTTTAAATTTTTGCTGATCATGTGATTAACAGCGTTACCTCCCGCTCCTCCAACGCCGATTACTTTTATTTTTACCCCTGCATTTCTTGATTCCATCATTTCGAATGTCATATTTTGACTCCTTTTCTAAATTAAAAATTACCGTCAATCCAAGATTTAAATCGATAAAACATGTTTTTTAAACTAAACCCTCCATAGCTTTTTTTTGTAATTTCAGTATGGTTTTTTGCCTCTAATAACAACCCAATCGCAGTTGAATATCTAGGACTTGAAAGTAGTTCTTTTAAATTTCCGCTGTATTTAGGTATCGCAATTCTTACTTGACGAAAAAAAATATCCTCTCCAAGCTCACCAGCCCCCTGAAGCATCGCAGTTCCGCCAGTCAATACTACTCCAGACGATAACAATTCATCAAAGCCACTATCTTTAATTACCCCAGAAACCATAGAGAAGAGTTCTTCAATCCTAGGCTCAATTACCTGAGCCAAAGAAGCTTTTGAAAGGGTTCGATTTGGTCTATCACCTATTCCTGGAACATCAATCTCTTCTTTATCTATTAAAAGACTTTGTTTGCAAACCCCGTAACGCAGCTTTATCTGTTCCGCATCATAAGTCGGGGTTCTTAAAGTCATAGCGATATCATTAGTAACTTGATCTCCAGCAATTGGTATTACCCCAGTATGCTTAATTGAACCCCCAGAAAAAATAATAATGTCAGTTGTTCCTCCACCGATATCGAGCAAGACCGTTCCAAGTTGTTTTTCATCTTCAGAAAGTATTGCATTGGCTGATGCTAAAGACTGTAAAATTAGTTGGTCAGCTTCTACCCCACATCTTCTTATACATTTGATGATATTTTGAGCAGCACTAACAGCTCCAGTTATGATATGAACTCGAACCTCCAATCTGACACCACTCATTCCGATGGGTTGTCGAATTCCCTCCTGACCATCAACGATAAATTCTTGAGGAAGTACATGAAGAATTTGTTGGTCAGATGGAATGTTTATTGCTGTTGCAGTTTCAACTACTCGATCAATATCTGACTGTGAAACTTCTTTTTCTCTAACCGCAACCATTCCTGTTGAATTAAAGCTTTTTATGTGACTGCCTGCAATACCAGTCCAAACCTTTTCAATCTTATACCCTGCCATGAGCTCAGCTTCTTCTAAAGATTTTTTTATGGACTCAACGGTAGCATCAATATTTACCACAACCCCTCTTTTCAAACCAAAAGACTCCGATTGGCCAAAGCCAACAACTTCTATAGTGCCCTCATCGTTAAGCTTTCCGATCATGGTTACAATTTTTGATGTGCCTATATCAAGCGCAACAAAAAAAGTTTCTTTTTCCACACTCATTTCAATCCTCTGTGTTTATTGTTTAATAAGCAAGAATCTTTAAATTTGCTGAAGGTTACACTTTTATTCTTACTTGCTGTTTTAACTGCAAAACCCTGTGCATACCTTAAATCAACGTGTTTAATACGGTCATTAGATGGTAACTTATTTGTAAAATTTTCCTTTAGTTTTGGATATACTCTTACAAAATTCTTAAGCCTTAAGCTGATAGGGCTGTCTGAATAATTTACTCCAAACCTCAAAAGTAGGTTACTTACTGTTTCCACTTCCCAGGAGTATTGTTCTGTTAACCGTAAGGTTTTTAATTTAAGACCTATCTCTGATAATGAATTTCCAAATAACTGNGCATGTTNCATCATCAANGGTATTGCTGTCATTGGTCCTTCTAACTCCAAAAGTCGACAATCTCCGTTTGATTCAATTTTACTTTTTTCGCTGAGTGGAATTCTNGTAAGATNGCCATCTTCNGTTAAAAAAGTTTGTTTGTTAAAAACCGCTACTACTTTATTCTCTTTTACCCGCACTAACATTTTGTTTGGCCATATCCTTCTTACAACCACATCTGAAACCCATAAGTTATTTAAAATTCTAAAAGAAATTTGCTCTAAATCTGTATTTAAGGCTGTTCCATTTAGACTTTCATTAATTATTTTATAAATATCTTCTTTTTTAACATTCGGNNTTTTATTGTTCTCAACAACTAAGATCACATTCTTTAAGTCGAAGTAAGAATGTGATAACACCATNGAAAAGAATAAATATGAGANATAGAATACNAGTCCAACANAGATAAAAATCGATATAGAATTCATGACTTTCGGAGAGTTCCAAACGAACGTTAAAAAANCGCTAGAGGCTTTNTTATTCAAAATCATTCTCCATTTTCCAATGAAGCATTNTTTAACAAACTCATAACCAANTCATCAAAAGACAAACCCTTTTGNAANGCTGCCATTGGAACAAGGGATTGCTCTGTCATTCCTGGAACAGTATTTACTTCTAAAATATCAGGNTCATTTTCTTTGTCCCAAATAAAATCAACTCTTGCCCAATGCCTACAACCGAGACCTACAAATGCTCTTTTTGAATCATCNTGAATTTTTTTTGAAATACAATCTGGAAGTTTTGCAGGACATATATAACGGGTTTCTTTACTTACATATTTATTATNAAAATTATAATCACCACCAGGNGCGANAANTTCTATAACAGGGAGCGCGACTGGAGGAGCGCTCGTNTTATCCTGTAATANNGCGCAAGTNAATTCAGCCCCCTGAATAAACTCTTCAAAAAGAAATGTAGATCCGTAGNTAGACAATTCCAGAATTGAACTTTCAAACTCCNTTATTGAATTTATTTTTTTTACCCCTAAAGAAGAACCTTCCTTGTTAGGTTTGATTATTGCTGGAAAGAACAGCGCTTCGTTGTCAAAATTTTTGAAATCTGAGGTGGAAATTTGTAAAAATCGTGGCGTCTTAAGGTTTAGTGTTTCTAGTATGCGTTTTGTTTGAATCTTATTTATCGCAAGGGACGATGCAGCCATCCCTGAACCAGTAAAAGGTATTTTTAAATATTCTAAAATGGCTTGTACCTGTCCATCCTCCCCAAATGAACCATGTANCGCAATAAAGACTTTAGTTATTTTTTCNTCCACTAATTCATGTATCAANCGTTCTTTTGGATCAAAAGGAATAACATCNATGTTTTTTCTTCGTAANGCNCCTAAAACTGCATNTCCTGACCTCAATGATATATCTCTTTCATTTGAGTACCCTCCCATAAGAACTGCAACTCTATCTTTTTTCAAAGCATTTCCTTAGGCANCGNAGGTTCGAAAGAATCTATTATTAAACCTGTTAATTGATTTATTGAGCCAGCTCCCATTANNAATAAAANCTCATTATTTTTAATAACTGAGTCAATCGCATCCAAAGGGTTNTCGTTAAAAGATAGTACTAAAGGATTAACTTTCCCAAGTAATCTTATTGAGCGTGCCAATGTAGTAGAATCTGCTCCAATAATTTGATCCTCGCCAGCCTCATATGTATCCAAGAGAATTAATGAATCAACGTCACTAAGAATACTTACAAAGTCATCAAATAGATCTCTAGTTCTCGTGTATCGNTGTGGTTGAAAAATTAACCTAATTTCTTGTTTTGGGAATGCTTCTCTACAAGCGCAAATTGTNGCTTTAATTTCAGTTGGGTGATGNCCGTAATCATCTATCAACGTAAAGATATTTCCGCTATTAGAAAGAAACGGACCATGAAATTGAAACCTTCTCTCAACTCCTTCATACTCACTCAAACCATCTGCAATAGCACTATCGTTAACTCCCAACTCTCTGGCTACTCCTATCGCAAAAAGTGAATTTAAAACATTATGTTTTCCCGGCAACGGTAAATCTACTTCTATATTTTTAAACCCATATTGACTTACTAAGAACTTACTCCTCATTTTGTCTGTAGTCACATTTGAAACTGTTATGTCGGATCGTCCAATAAAACCGACCGTGATCACCCTTCGTTCTAATTTAGGGAGTAATTCTTGACTTAATGNATCTTCTGCTGAGAGAAAAATTGGTCCGTAAAATGGTAATTTTTGCACAAAAGAAACGAAGGCCTCTTTTAGCTTATGAAGACTATTATCGTAAGAAATTAAATGGTCATTATCAATATTAGTTATTACCCCGATCACCGGAGTAAGGTTTAAAAAAGACCTATCCGATTCATCCGCTTCAACAACTAGGTAGTCACCATTACCGAGCTTAGCGCCAGTCTCTGCACCTTGAATTCTGCCTCCTAAAACGTATGTTGGATCAAGTCCAGCATGGGCAAGNACACTCGAAATCATGCTGGTTGTCGTAGTTTTTCCATGAGTCCCAGCAATAGCGATTCCTTGCTTAAACCTCATTAACTCTCCTAACATAGATGCTCTGGGAACAATGGGTATGCCTCTCTCTCTTGCTTCTTTTAACTCGGGGTTACTTTTACTTATTGCACTCGAAATAACACACACATCTGCACCAATTACATTTTCTCCTTTATGCTTTTTGAAAACACAAGCCCCTTGGGAAGTCAGACGTTCGGTAATAAGGGATGGGTTGAGATCAGACCCTTGAATTTTAAACCCCTGATTTAATAGTACCTCTGCTATACCAGACATTCCTGAGCCCCCAATACCAACAAAATGTACTGTTTTTATTTTATTTTTCATCAACCAGTCTAAGAATATTTTTTGAAATTTTTTCCGATGCATCTGTCGTGGACATTTTTCGCGCACGGTCCGCCATCTCGGATAGTTCTTTGAGTTGAACTCCCGTTATGAATTTTACAATTTTGTTTTTAAAGTTATCACCTTGCTCGATAACAACAGCAGCATCATTATCTCTGACCATATTTGCATTTGCTCTCTGATGATCATCTATAGAATTTGGTAAAGGTACCAAAACAGAACCGACCCCAACCGCTAATATTTCATTTATAACTCCTGCTCCAGACCTTGAGATAACTAAATCAGCCCACTTATAGTCGTCAATAATTCTATTCAAAAAAGTTTTAACAACAACCTGAATATTAGTATTTTGGTAAAGCTGAAAAACCTCCTCATAATTACCATCGCCACATTGATGAATAATCGACAAGGTTTTTTTCCGAATCTCAGGAATTACCTTTAAACATTCTGGTAAATTTTTATTTAAGTAAGAAGAACCTTGGCTCCCTCCCAAAATCAAAATATTAAAAGAGGTGCTAGCACCTCTTTTTTCCACTTTGGGAGGTGGTATTTTCAAAAACTCCGATCTAATCGGGCTACCNACAGCNTCAGCNGTTTTTAGNGCATGCATNGTATTTTTGTGGTTTAAATATACTGATTTTGCAAANTATTGCAGTATTCNATTTGCAGTACCCATTATCGCATTCTGTTCAACTACACAGAAAGGAATTCCTAATAAGNACGATGCAAGACCAAAAGGAACAGTGATATAACCTCCACAACAAACAACAAAGTTTGGCTTTAATTTTATTAATTGAGAAAAAGCCTGGCCGAAAGCAATCGTAAAGGTAAAAGGGAAGATAAAAAAAGTTACAAGGCCCTTTCCTCTTACCCCTTTAAAATTCGAAAAAAATAAGGGAATCTTGAGAGGCTCTAAAATTTTTTTCTCAAGTCCTCTTTGCGTCCCTACCCAATTGATGACTACACCTTTTTCTATTAAGGATTCAGCTACGGCCAAACCAGGAAAGATGTGTCCTCCTGTACCGCCAGCACAAACTAAAACTTTTTTGTTCGATTTTAGAACCATCAAGAATATTTCCTTTTTCTCGACCCACCACCCATCGATTTATTTTCAAGGTCTACCCTGAAAAGAATCCCTATACAAATACAAACTATCAACATAGAACTGCCGCCATAACTAATGAATGGTAGAGTCAATCCTTTGGTTGGAAGAAGACCTGTGTTGACGCCTACATGAATTAGTGCCTGAATACATAATGAAATACCAATACCCTGAGCTAATAAGCCAGCAAACAACTTTTCTTTAGACATTGCTTCTCTTCCGATATTGATTGCTCTAAATATTAAAAATGAATAAGCAACAAGAACGCTTAAAACACCNATGAAACCCAGCTCTTCACCAATTACCGAAAAAATAAAATCGGTGTGTGGTAACGGCAAATGGCCTAATTTTGCAGAACCAAGGCCAATTCCTTTCCCAAATATTCCTCCATTNCCAAAGGCAACAAGGGCTTGGCAAAGTTGCCAACCTGCATTATGACTGTGTTCAAGCGCACAAGGGTCAAGATATGCCAATAGCCGATTCAACCTGAATTCAGTGAAAATAATTGTTAGAAAAACACCAGTAAATAAAAAAGAAGTTACGAGAAAAATAGCTTTAAGTGTCATACCTCCTAAGAACAGGACGGTAATCACCGAGCTAGAAATTATTATTACAGAACCAAGATCTGGCTGTAACATGAGAAGNATTATTATAAAAAACAAAATTAGTCCGATCGGCCCCATACCTCGAATAAGATCCTCGTGTATCCTATCCTTACGCCGAACAGCATAAGCTGANGCAAATATCACTACTAAAAGTTTCATTAACTCCGCGGGTTGAAACGTTACCCCATTTAAATTCAGAGAACGCACAGCACCGTCAATTACAACATCAGAACCCCCAAAAGTTTTTTTCAAAAATACTAAAATTAAAAGGAAAATACCAGCTACCAATAACGGTCCTGACACTCTTTCAAACCATAAAATGGGAACTCGTGAAACTAGAAACATAGCTAAGACGCCCAGGCATATATGAATGGGATGCATGCCGAAATTGTAAGTACCAAAAGATAAGTCAGTATTGCTAGGTAGCGGTAGTCTTGCAGAATAAACCATGACCATCCCTAACATTAAAAGAAAGAAAACAGTAGCNATAAGATTTTTGTCTAGAAACACTCCGTTTTCTTTATGCATGTTGATCCTCACCGAAGGTTTTGAAGACTGCCTTTTTAAAACTCTCTCCTCTATGAGCGTAATTAGTATACATGTCAGTGCTTGCACAAGCTGGCGAAAGCAATATTTTTTCCTTCCTCGTCAAACGAACACTTCTTGACGCTATTTTTGCTTTAATTAACTTAACAGCTTGCTCAATATTTTTTACTTTTAAACATTGAATTGCTTTTTTTCGAAATGCCATTTCAAACACATCCCTATCTTTCCCGTACACGAACGTACACACGTCCCGTCCTTTTAAAGAAGCAACCAATTGATCAATTTTTTGCCCTTTTAAATCCCCTCCCAAAATTAGATAAATAGGATCTAACATAGAATTAAGAGCAAAAATTGTCGCGTCCACATTAGTGGATTTACTGTCATCCAAAAATTCAAGATTCTCAAATTCGAAAAACTTTTGTAAACGATGTTTTGGAATTTTAAATACATGAGAGACAAATCGAAGCTCTTCTAAATTTTTTAAAACCAAACTCGCCATTGAGAAACACCCAAGGATATTTATATGATTTTGTACCCCAATATCCTCAATTTCAGATAGTCGTAAAATGGGAATTTGCTTTCTTTCAATATCATGTGTTGAAAAAAACTCTTGCTCATTTATTGTTTCTTTTGAATAAACCCCAAATGAAATCTTTTGATCTAACCCAAAATGAATTGCTTCTTTAAATTTTTTCTTATTATTTTTTTTGTAATGAGTTGATATCTTATCCCTTAAGCTTATTTCGTCTGAATTTATAATAGGGGTACTTTGGACTATAGGATATCCGAATATCTTTAGCTTTGACTTTAGGTATTCTTCCTTGCTAAAGTGCCAATCTAAATGATCGTCCGAAAAGTTTAATATTACCGATCCATCTGAGCGGAAATAATTTGTTAATGCAAGTTGAAAACTGGATAGTTCAATGACCCAAATTTCTGGTAATTTTTTATCTTTTTCCCGCTTCAGATATGCTTGAAGCAATGATATTCCAATATTTCCTGCTATTTGAATATCATAACCGAGTTTCGTAAGTAATGAACCAAGCATGCTTACGACTGAAGTCTTACCATTAGTCCCCGTTACAGCTAAAATTTTTTCATCATTCTTTTTTTGCATCTCTAAAGCCAAAAAGAATAAATCCAGCTCTGTAAGAATTGGAACATCTTTTCTTATTGCTCGTTGATGAATCAAATAAAAGTTATTCTTTTTACCTTCGTAAGGACTAAGACCAGGACTAACGACTACCATATCAAAGTTTTCTACAACATCACAATAATTATCAAAGTTGACTTCTGTTTCAAAACTGTCATAACACCATTCAACGTTTGGGAGATCAAGTTTTCTAGAGTCAATGATATGGATCGAACAATTAAATTTATTCAGCCACCTAACACAAGACTGTCCAGAAATACCAGCTCCTAAAATTAGTACCTTCAACAAAATATTGCCCTGTAATTTAAATAATAATTTTTTATGCATGGTCATCTTACTTTTAAGGTTGCTAAACCAACCAATACTAAAATCATTGTTATTATCCAAAATCTAATTACTACTTGAGTTTCTTTCCATCCTGTCTCTTCAAAATGATGGTGTAATGGGGCCATCTTCAAGATTCGTTTTCCAACTCCAAATCTTCTTTTTGTGTATTTGAAATATGTGACTTGTAACATAACTGACAATGTCTCTATCACAAAAACACCACCCATTATGAAAAGTACAATTTCTTGCCTAACAACGATCGCTACCACTCCAAGCGCTCCTCCAAGAGCAAGAGCTCCTACGTCACCCATAAAAACCTGGGCTGGATATGTATTGAACCAAAGAAATGCTAACCCAGAACCAACGATAGCGGCACAAAATATTGTCAATTCTCCTGCCCCAGGGATGTAAGGTAAAAAAAGATATTTTGAAAACAGAACATTGCCAGAAACATACGCAAACACACCAAGTGCACTTGCAACTAAAACAGTGGGCATTATTGCAAGCCCGTCTAATCCATCTGTTAAATTTACTGCGTTACTGGTTCCTACTATTACAAAGTAAGATAGAATTACAAAACCGATAACTCCCAAAGTCAAAGAAAAGTCTTTAAAAAAAGGAACTATAAGATTTCCCTGAGGTGGGAGAATAAAGGATGAATCATTTAACCAGTTTTTAAATAAGATCCATGCATCCATATTGCTCGCAGCTGGTACTGAAAAAACTAAATAAACTGCTGCTGCAAAACCTATAATACTTTGTAAGAAAAACTTAAGCCTTGCAGAAATACCAGAGGATGATCCTTCTGAAATTTTCTTTAAATCATCAATAAATCCTACAAATCCTAAACTTAATGTTACTAGTAGGGCGACCCATATGAATCGATTAGAAAGATCAGCCCATAAAAGAGTTGTTACCCCAAGACAAACTAAAATTAAAGCTCCTCCCATAGTTGGTGTACCAGTTTTTTCTAAATGTGATTGTGGTCCATCTTTACGTACTGATTGTCCAAACTTTATAGAAGACAAATACCTAATCATTAGGGGACCAAGAATAAGGCCAGCAAACAAAGATGTTAGAGTTGCCAAAACAGCTCTTAACGTTATGTAATTGAAAACTGAAAAAAAAGATATATACTCGCTAAGCCAAGAACTTATGTGCAGTAACATTATTCTAAATACCCTTTAATTAAAATTTTTATAATTTCGTCTAAAGCCATACATCGTGAGCCCTTCATATATATTGTTATTTGTTTTTCAAAATCACTATTTCTTTTCTTTTTTACCCATTTTTTTAACTCATTTAAAATTTCTTCTTGGTTTTTACAAACAAATCCAAACCCAAGGCTTTCTGAAGCCTTAGTAAAATTCTCTCCAACTAACAAAATATGATCTGCAGTATTTTCTGCCTCAATCAATACTTCTTTATGCCATTTCTCGCTAAGAGCACCTAACTCTCCCATATCACCCAAAACTGTGCAATGTTCTCCTGGAACTGTTTTTAAAGACCGAATCCCAGCGAGCATTGAATCTGGGTTTGCATTATAAGTGTCATCTAATAAATAAAGATTCTTTCCGACTACAAGTTTAGAACCTCTACCTTTAACTGGTACAAAGTCGGTTAGCGCACGTTTGATACAATTTTCTGGGATACCTATTAATTGTGCAGTAGTAAAAGATGCGAGAGCATTTAATGCAAAATGTTTTCCTAGTCCTTTAAGAGATAACGTTACGTTATTTTTTTTATTACTGTCGATGATCTCAATGACGAGAGGGGAAAAACTTTTAATAAATGCAAGTAGGTAATTTCCATTTTGTTGGGTCTTTTTAGCAACTGAACTTTCTGAAATATTAAACCTTAGACTTTCGACCTTTCTTTCCTTTGCAAAATCGGACCATATTGTTTCAAAACCCTTTTCATCAGGAAAAATAACCGACCCACCCTCCGTTATTGCTTTTATAGCAGTCCCATTTTCAAATGCTGTCTTTTCTATCGAACCAATAAACTCTTGATGGTCTCTTTGTGCATTTGTAATCACAACTACATTTGGTTTCACAAGTTTTGCCAAGGGCTCTATCTCTCCAATATTATTCATACCAAGCTCGACAAGTGTTACTTTTGTTTTTGCCGTAATATTTAAAAGGGTTAATGGAACGCCAATGTGATTGTTATGATTTTCAAAAGTAACGACTAACTCATCTTCCGTATATTTTGAGGAAAAAATTTTATGCAACATCTCTTTAGTCGTAGTTTTTCCATTTGAACCTACAATTAAAATAACCTTTGGATTGAATTTTCTTCTGTGCCATGAAGCAAAATCTAGTAAAAAAGAGGAAGTATCTGAAACACAAATCAAAAAAAACTCTTCGGTAACCAACTTTTTTAGATTAATGTTCTCTTCGCTAAGCTCTACGACCGCCGCTGTTGCTCCTTGCTCCTTTGCTTTTTCAACAAACTGATGACCATCAAAATTTTTTCCTTTTAGAGCTATAAAAAGATTTTCCTTATGAATTATCCTACTGTCGGTAGAAAAACCTCTTAAATACTCTATATTTTTTCGTTGACTTTTGCTTCCTTTGAAATAAAAGTATTTCCCGAACTCTTTTTCAAAACCAGAAAACTCAATATCACAACTTACATGAAAAGGTTCTTTTTTTATCTTTGAATTTATCATTGCTATTTTGACCCTGATAAAATTCGTGTTACCACCTCTCTATCAGAGAAGTTGATAAAATTTCCATTAATCTCTTGAGTTGACTCATGGCCTTTTCCTGCAACTAGAATAATATCTTGAGCTTTTGCTTGCTTTATTGCAGTTGCTATTGCATTCTCTCTATCATTAATGATTGTCCAATTTTTTTTTAAATCAGAAGAAATTCCAACAAATATTTGACTTGTAATTACCTCAAGTGACTCATAACGAGGATTGTCGGCCGTAATAATACCCCAATTTGACTTCTCAGAGGCTATCTTACCCATATAGCTCCTCTTGGCCTTATCTCTATTTCCTCCACATCCAAATACACAAATGAGATTGCCATCTGGAGAATCAAGTATTTTCCTTAACGTTTTTAAAGTTACATCTAAGGCACCAGGTGTGTGTGCATAGTCCACACAAACCACAGGAAAATTTTTAGATATAATCAGTTCAAATCTTCCAATTGGAGTTTTTAATGTCTTTAGTAAATCTGGTAAATTTTCAAACTCAATAGTTTCTAGAAGATACCCAGCTACCAAACTTAAATTCTGTAAATTATGAGGCCCAAAGATATTAACAATGAACTCTTGAGGGTCAAGGTTTTTTGAAAATAAACCAACCTTTGTTCCAGCCATTGAACTATCCAATTCTTTTAAAAGAATATCCAGTTCATTCTTAGTCTTTTCCAATTCTCCTATCCCCACAGAATCAACGTATATTTTTTTTGCCTTTGATTTTTTTATAACATTGTGGATTATCCGTAGCTCAGGAAGATCACTTGATTTTTTTTTGGTAAATACTATTTTTCTTAAGTTTGGATGAGCAAATAACTCTGCTTTTGCGAAAGCTAACTGTTCTATACTTCCATGATAGTCGAGATGGTCATGTCCTAGCGAAGTAAATAAGGCTGAACCTATCTTAGTTCCTAACAATCTTTTTTCAGTTATACCTATTGAAGAAGCTTCTAAGAAAACTTTTTCTACCTTATGTTTTCTTAAAAAACTAAAAATGTTTTGTATAACTACAGGGCTAGGGGTTGTAAGACCAATATCACTATAAATTTTTAAAGTTTTTTTTTGGCCATTTTCTTGATAAACAACAACTCCAAGCGAACCAATAGCTGCCGTTTTTGTAGAGGTTTTGGCCACAGCTGCCGCTAACATGTTTACTACACTAGTTTTCCCATCCGTCCCAGTAACAGCTACAATATCCAAGTCTTCACTTGGGTTTTTGTAAAATCCAGATGCAATAAAACCTATTTGATTTTTTAGGTTTTTATAAAAAACTAAATTGTTTTGGCTAAATTCTTTTTTGCTTATCCGCTCGAATTTGTTATCAATTAGCAAAGCGGATGGAGATGCTGCTTTAATTTTTTCAATTAAATCGGGCAAAGAAAAATTTTTTCCTGGTAAAACGACAAAAATATCATTTTTTTTCATTGTCTTCGTAGAATCCGACAATTCCGAACCTGGATAAGAAAATCGTAAGTTATTCCCAAACTTAATTGAGTCATCCCAGCCATCTGGATACCAGCTTGCTGAAGATGGGTTAAAAGATTTAAAGAGAGTACTTGTTGTCATTCTGAAGAATACGACATAGCAGTTTTTGGAATAATCTGGTCCTTAGGATTTGGAGACATTTGAAAATCTCTCAGTGCAGATGCTGCAATTTTAGAAAATATAGGAGCAGCAACTTTACCACCAGTTTTGTGCTTTTTTGGCTCATCAACCCTAATTGCTGCAATGAACCTGGGATTCTCACTTGGGGCAAATCCTACAAATGAAGCGATGTACTTATTTGTAGAGTATTTTCCGTTCTCAATTTTTCGAGTAGTGCCAGTTTTTCCCGCAACGGTATAACCTGGGACTCTTGCTTCCCTTCCCGTACCATTTTTACTTGTCGCTTTTACCAGCATTTCTTTCATTTCTTCAACCACGGTCATTGAAAAAATTGGTGATTTTGTGCCACCTCTATCCACATCAGAAATTTTTACAGGAAGAATATAACCTGCTTTAGTAAAAACCGTGTAAGCTCTTGCAAGTTGAATGAGCGTAACGTCAACTCCATAACCATACGATATGGTAGCTTGATTGATTTTTTCCCAATCTTTCCATTTAGGCAGTGTGCCCGTTCTTAAGCCTAGTAATGGGAGATCAGGAGTTTTACCGAAACCAAGTAGGTTTAAATAATGATACATCTCATTTGATTGAAGCTGTAACGCGATTTTGACCGTACCAACATTACTAGACTTTGCAAGTACGTCTTTAACTGACAACTTTCCAAATGACCGTTCGTCTTGCAATTTTTTTCCATTAACTTTTATAAAACCAGGCGTGGTTTCGATTATAGTTCTAGAATCTACAACTCCAGCCTCCAAGGCTGCAGCTATTGCAAATGGTTTTAGCGTAGATCCTGGCTCAAACTGATCAGTTATTGCTCTATTCCTAACCTCATCTAAATTTAAACTTCTTCGATTAATTGGATCCGCAGAGGGAACGTTTACGATAGAGAGAATATCGCCATTCCGAGCATCTAATAGCACTACCGAGACCGATTTTGCATCATATCTTTTTTTTGCAGCTGATGCCTCCCGGTAAACTATCGATTGAATTCCTGCATCGACGGTTAATTTAATATCTCTCCCTGGTTCAGGGTTTAAAACAACTTTTTCATCAAATGCTATATTACCTCTTTCAACTAGTAGTTTTTTTTGACCAGGCTTTCCTCTTAAATAGTGGTCAAATGCTTTTTCGATACCCTCAATCCCTTTATCATCATCGATTGAGGTTAATCCAATCAAAGTTGAAAAGGCTTGACGAAAGGGGTAGTCCCTTTCGTAGACAGGTTCAAATTCTAAACCTGTTAAACGGAGTTCTTTAATATTTTCTACTGTTTTTTCATTTATACTTCGAGGAAGCCTAAAGTATCTTTCTGAAAATACTGGGCCTAATAATCTACTGTTATCTAACCCTAATAAATTCTTTAATCTCTCAATGTCAACCGAAGTAGGAGAGAATAATTTTGGAACAATGCCAACTTTGTAATTTAAGACACTTGAAGCTAGAATTTCTCCATTTCGATCTAAAATCTTTCCCCTAACTCCTGGTATATCAACGTATTTAGTATATTTTTCTTCTGCTTTTTTTTGCCATGTCTCTACATTCAAAAATTGTAAGTAAAAAGCTCTACAAACTACTATGAAAAAAGCCGCTATGAAAATAGCTAAAATTGATTTTGAGCGCCAGGCAGTATTTTGCCAAATCTCTATGGTGGAAAAGCCTTTTTTATTTGAAGGACGTATAACTTTTAGCAGCATTTTATTATTCAATTTTTAGCATTACTGTGTTTTGTGAGCTTACAGGAACCATATTTAAATCATCTTGTGCTATTGCTTCAATTCTTGCCTTGTCTTTTAACATGCTTAAAAGCTTTTTATAATCCAATATTTCTTTTTTTACATTTCTGTGGTGTTGAATTTTTTTTTGTGCCTCATCATAAATTACTCGATAAATATGCCTCGCATCAATCAAGGATATGGAAGACATAACAATTAAAACTGCAATAAAAAAATCTTTTACCATAAGCTATGATTCAAAAATTTTATTTCGAACTAACTCTCCAACTCTTAACAAAGCACTTCTCGACCTAGGGTTTATTGAAGTTTCTTTTGTTGAAGGTTTTAATTTTTTAACTTCTTTTATTTCATACTCTTTTCTACTAACATGTTTTTCTCTAAAAAAACCGAGTCTTCTAGGATGCTCTTTCATACTGTAGTGTTTATTTGCTTCTTTGGAGTCATTCATTGCAAACTTGACAATTCGATGCTCTAAAGAGTGAAAGCTAATTACTGACAACCTTCCTTTTTCAAATAAGAACTCAGGCACTCTATCGAGCGTCTTTTTTAACTCATCTAGTTCATTGTTAACAAATATCCGAATTGCTTGAAAAGTTCTTGTGGCGGGATGGGTTCGAGTAGTAACGGACTTTGAACCTCTAGCGCTTACTTTCTGGACGAGCTTTGCAAGTTCCCTTGTATTAGTCGGAAATTTTTTACTAAGGTCAGTACCCTTGTAGTTTCTTCGACTTACTATTTCTTTAGCAATTCGTTCAGAGAATGGTTCCTCTCCAAACTTACTTANAACATTTCTTATTTCCGTTGAACTGGCTTCTTGTAACCAATCATGAGCAGTTAAACCTTTCGAAAAGTCCATTCTCATATCTAACGGGCCCTCATTCTGCAGAGAAAACCCCCTGTCTGGATTATCCAGCTGTGGACTAGANACTCCNAGGTCNAATAATATGCCATGAATTTTATTTACTTTTAAATTTTTTAAAACATTTGGTAGGCCAGAAAACTTGCTGTGGTAAAGGGATATCCGTTTATCACTGAGTTCTCTGCCACAATCTACCGCAGATGGATCCCTATCCATTGCAATTANTCGTCCTTCGNTATTCAATCTAGATAATATCTCTTTACTATGTCCCCCTCTCCCAAAAGTTGCATCAACATAAATACCAGCAGGANAAATNTTCAATCCATCAACNGCTTCTTTCAANAAGACAGNTTTGTGTGTNNANGAAGACTCACAAAAGCTACTGTTCATTATTTTGCCTGACTATCTCTTTGTGGCGAGCAAGNCGATGACTATCCCAAACCTCTAAGTTTTCGCCAACCCCNAGAAGCACCACTTCCCCATTTAAGCTNGCACCCGTTCTCAAGATTGGAGTAATAAGAATTCTTCCAGCTCTATCCAACTCTGGTGTATCACTGAGGCCAATCCAAAATCTTTTCTGACGATCAGTTCCGTCNAANATAAGNTTTTTTGCTTTGGAAGCCCAAACTTGATGAGGCATCATAACTAAGCAACCAAAGTCACTTTCAACGATTGCTATGATTCCAGTAATCGACGGCACAAGTTGTTCACGATAACGAACAGGAATTGTGATTCTACCCTTTGAATCCAAACTCAGTGATGAAATACCATGGAACATGTTTACCACTAACGAAAAAATTATTGTTTTTAAAGAAAATGTTAAACCTATATATTCGACACAATTCTTCACAAAAAACCACTTATTCCCACTTTAGAAGAAAGGTAAATGATCGTCAAGTAATTAGTGATAAATAAAGAGATTTTTTATCTTTATTTTGAAAATTTTTGTTCCTTTAGGCTGTCATATTAACTATCATTAANTGAAGGTAAATTTTTTATCGCTAAGGACCACAAAATTGACAGATTACAACTATTCTTATTTGTTTATGTTTTTCATAGTTTTATCGTTTTCTATTCAACTAGTTTTAGATATTATTCAGATTAAATATNTGAATAATAACAAAAAAAAAGTNCCAGAACAGTTTAGAGAAATGATTAGCTTACAAGTTCACCAGAAATCCATACAATACTCCGTCGCTAAGTTAAAACACAGAATCAAAAGAAATATCGTTGAAATAATAATTATTTTTTCCCTAACAACNGGTGGATTTCTCGACTATATTTTAAAAACTTTTTATAACTTCGANTCAAATTTTAATATTGGATCTGATTCCTCTGCGGTTCTAATGATATTGTTGTTCTTCGGCGCCCTCTTCCTTATAGACCTTCCTTTCACTTTATACAAACAATTTGTCATAGAAGAACGGTTTGGGTTTAACAAGATGACGATCAATCTGTTTATAAGCGATACCATTAAAAGTACTCTTCTGTCGCTACTGTTATTTGTGCCTTTACTATTTGCTATGTTCAATTTGATCGACGGTCGTTTAATAATCGGGGAATTTTGGTGGGTTATTTTGTGGATAGTAACTTTTTTACTTTCCTTAACATTTATGGTTTGTTACCCCACCTTTATAGCTCCGATGTTTAATAAATTTACATCTCTCCCAAATAGTTCGTTGAAAACCAGGCTTGAAGAACTTCTTGAGCGATGCAAATTTGAGGCTAAAGGTCTCTATACAATGGATGGAAGCAAAAGAAGTTCTCACGGAAACGCATATTTTGCAGGTCTCGGCAGGGGAAAAAGGATAGTGCTNTTCGATACTTTGATAAATAAACTCAGTGAAAAGGAAATTGAAGCTGTTCTAGCCCACGAAGTAGGACACTACAAATGTGGGCATATACCAACANGGTTAATCTCAAGCTCTATTTTTTTATTTGCTTTTTTTTGGGTTTTTAGTTTATCAATCGATTCTTCATTGTTCTATANTAGTATGGGTATCACTTTAGAAACTTTAGATACACTCGGCNACAATNCGGTNACTTATGGAGCATTCTTAATTCTTTTTTTCTATGTATTGCCTTTTNTACTCTTTCCTCTGAAGCCCTTAAACTCTATNCTTTCACGAAAACACGAATTCGAAGCTGACCGTTACGCCGCCAAAACCTCAGAACCAAAGAATCTAATTTCTGCATTAATAAAGCTTTATCGAGAAAATTCTGCTCCTGTAATAACAAATAGATGGTTTTCCTTATTTTACGACAGCCACCCTAATGCAAAAGCTAGAATAGAGGCGTTAGAATAAAATTGCGAAGCGAATCTATAGGCCGGATTCTGTCCAAATCAATAAAGATCTTGTGCGACCATCCATCTCGACTCACTATTACTAGTGAGCTCTAGCCACCTACCCGCATGCTAAGCCGAACAGACTCTACAATAAACTTGCGCGCATGCCTATTTGGTGTTGCTCCAGGTGGAGGTTGCCCGTTTCACATCGGCAAAATTATCTCGCCGGCTCGTCTCTGTGGCCCTATTCCTCGCCTTCAGCTTATCAGCCTATTGCGTACGGTCGTTAACCGTCACCTTTGTTCTTGGAGTCCGGACCTTCCTCTACAGAAAAACTATAGCGATCGCCCAATTCGCTCCGCAAATCCTATGATACAAAAAATTACCCTGAATTAGAAAAATTATTAAAAGGATATCGTTATAAATAAATTTCTACCAAGTAAAGAAGCAATTTTAAAAAATCGACTTGTTAAGTGGATTGGACCAGCGTTGCTAAATCCTCAGTTATGGAGGTTCAGTAGAAGAGGGGTTGCACTAGGNGTCGCTATCGGTATTTTTTTTGGATTNTTAATGCCTCTTGCTCAAATACCAGCCTCNGCGATCGCAGCNACTTTATTCAGAGCTAATATACCAATCGCTCTTGGAAGCACNTTAATTACAAATCCAGTTACATTNGCTCCTATTTACGTTGTTGCTTACAAAGTAGGAATAGTATTATTAGGAACAACTCCAAACAAGNATTCTATTGAACAAGTTTCCAAAGGAATAACACCAACAGATTTATCAAATAGTAATGAACAAAAAAAAATAGATCGTGGAATTGTAGAGAACTTTCTAAATGTCAGCAAACCACTAGCGCTGGGATTGGGTATTTTTGCNTTGGTNGGGGGCTTNGGGACTTATGTAACAATCCTGTGGTTTTGGTGGTTGTGGATAAAGTTAAAAAGAAAAAGAAGAACTTCATTGTGGATAAAGTTAAAAAGAAAAAGAAGAACTTCAAAGATTAAAGGTTCTAATAATTAATTTTCCAAGTTAGAACCTCGTCTTGGACAAAAGATACGATCTGCTGACTTTTATTAGTAAAAAATTTTTCTTCAGCCAACCATTTTTCGCGCTTTAAAGAAATTTTCCTNCTATTTAAAGATAAATTATAAAATTTTGCACCGTTAATGCTAGAAAACTTTTCTAAATTTCCTAGCTTACCTTCCAGTTCAAAAATTTCNATGTATTTTGCCAGAGCATGTGGAGAAGAAAAACAACCAGCACAACCACAACTTGANTCTTTCTCATTTCTNAAATGAGGTGCTGAGTCAGTACCTAAAAAAAACTTTTCATTAANATCTTGTGTCACGGCTTTNACTAAAGNCTTACGGTCNGACTCTTTTTTTAAAAGTGGGGCACAATACCTATGNGGGTATAGCCTACCTGCTAAAAGATGNTTTCTGTTNAATATTAAATGTTGTGGAGTCACAGTAGCTGCCATATTTTTANTTTGCGTAACAAAATCTACAGCCTCAGAGGTAGANACATGTTCAAATACAACTTGTAATTCNGGAATCTGTTTCANNAGTGGCGCTAAGCTTTTTTCTATGAATTTTTCTTCTCTCGAAAAAACATCAGTTGTAACATCTACATCTTCNCCATGGATACANAGCCGAACTCCAAGTTCAGCCATCTTCTCAAATANANNGTAAAACTTNTCTAAAGAAGAGGAACCCGATTCTGAGTTAGTGGTTGCCCCCTTGGGATAAAATTTGATACCTAAAATTTCGGGCGTTTCAGCTACTCTCTNTATCTCTTCAGTTGATAGATTGGGCGTGAGATATAAAGTCATNAATGGTTCAAAATGTCTAGCTNTGTCTAGTCCAATACACTGGTTGNTCAGTTCCGCTTGATTGATTCTTCCTTGAAGGGCAGATAGAATTCTTAAACGATATGCTATTGCCATATCNACTGTTGATACTGGAGGAGTTAAGTTTGGCATAACTAANGCTCTTCCATATTGAAGGGAAGTCGGCAAAATAACTGATTCTAAAAGATCTCCATCCCTTAGATGCAAATGCCAATCATCTGGTTGGATAATTTCAAACTCTACCATTTAAAGAATTAAAAGAGCCCTAAAATCATTCACATTAGTTAAAGTTGGACCAGTCGTAATAACACTTTTTAGAGGTTCAAAAACTCCAAGAGCATCATTGTTTTCTAAACACTTCTGAGGATTNATCCCTAATTTTTTACATTGTTCTATAGTCTTTGGCGTAAAAAAAACTCCAGCATGCGGACTTACTCCGTCGATACCGTCAGTGTCGCCTGCTACNCCGTAAATTTGTAAACTGTTATCTTGAAAAGAGGCTAGTTTTAANGCTGCGCTTAATAAAAACTCAGCACAGCGTCCACCCCTACCATCNCCGTTTACCGTTACTGTACATTCTCCGCCAGATATTAATAGCAACGGTTTTTTTATCCCTAGGTTATCAGACTGAGAAATTGAAAAAGCCCAACCAGCAATTACTTCNCCTACATCTTTTGCTTCACCAGTTATAGCATCCCCCATTGAAATNCAATTAAGNTGCCTTGACANAGCAAATTCTTTNACNGCNTGTAAACTGTTCATTGCTGTTGCAATTATCTGTTCATAAACTCTATCNAATCCTGAATCNCCTGGCTTTGGATTCTCTTTAATCTTTCCTTCTATACCGAGGCGTATAAAGTTAGAAATATTTTTTGGTACGTTTACGTTCCATCGNTCCAAAACNTCTAAAGCATCTNCGAATGTACTTGGATCTGGAGAACAAGGCCCAGAAGCAATATCACTAGGTCGATCCCCAACTACATCTGAAATAATCAGAGCATGAACTGGAGCTCTGCATCGTTCTGCTAATTTACCGCCCTGTATTTTCGAGATATGTTTGCGTACGATATTAATGTCTGTTATCGGAGCCCCACATTTAAGCAGCTCCTTTGTTACTAATTTTATATCTTCGTTGGTAATTCCGTCGCATGGCAAGCTCAACAAACTTGAACCTCCACCAGAAACTAAAGCAATTAACAAATCATCTTTATTAAGATTTCCAACCATATCATAAATTTTTTTAGCGGCCTTCTCGCCTTCATCATCTGGAACAGGATGACCAGCTTCTATACATTCAATACAATCTAAGGCTANNCCATGGGCATACCGAGTAATAACTAACCCAGATAATTCAACTTTTGAGCCCCATTCATTTTCAACAGCCTTTGCCATACTCGCAGCAGCTTTACCAGCGCCGATAACTAATACCTTTCCCTTCGGCAGAGNGGGAAGAAAACTTNCAAGTGATTTTCTTGGGTCAGCTGAGTCAATGGCAACTTTGAAACAATTTAATAAAAATTCTTCTGGATTAGCTTTAAATGTCATTTTTCGAGTTTTGNTCAAATAATNATTATATTAACAGTTAATTGTTCCCTTCACCCTGACTTCTCCAGAGTTCAAGATATTTTCCACTANGACTGATNAGNTCAGAATGTTTCCCTTGCTGCACAATCATACCAGAGTCTATNACCACTATTTCATCAACAGATATTATTGTNGATAACCTATGTGCGATAATCAAACAAGTCATTTTCTTAGTAATATTGTTNATTGCATTTTGAATTTGTTTTTCTGTTTTAGAGTCTAAAGAAGANGTAGCTTCGTCAAAAATTATAATGCTTGGTTTCTTTAATAAAGCTCTAGCTATAGCCACTCTCTGCTTTTCACCACCCGATAGCTTTAATCCTCGCTCACCGACAATTGTTTTAAGACCGTTAGGAAGTGCTTTTATAAAATGTGAAAGTTCCGCCGACTCAATTGAACTCCTCAATTCTTCGTCTTTACAATTTGGATTTCCATACTTTATGTTGAATTCAATCGTTTCGTTGAATAATACAGGATCCTGTGGAACTACTGATATTAGCTTCCTAAGNTCTTTCTGTTTCAAGTCTCTAATATCAGTTTCNTCGATCATAATTGANCCAGANTCAACATCGTAAAATCGATAAATTAATTTTGATATGGTNCTTTTTCCAGCCCCCGAATGNCCAACNAAGGCNGTAGAAGTATTTGNTNGAAGNAATAAATTAAAATTTTTTAAAATTTTTCGTGACCCATAAGAAAAAAAAACATTTTTAAACATTAACTCCTTACTTGATGAAATAGGTTTTGTTTTTTTCTTATCTAATATTTCAGACTTTTTCTCTATGAGAAAAAAAAGTTTTTCAATATCTATTAAGGCTTGCTTGATCTCTCTATATAAAACTCCCAAAAAATTCAAAGGTAGAAAAAGCTGAACAAGAAAAGCATTTATAAGCACCAAATCTCCAATTGTCATTACTCCTTGCTCAAATTGAACTGATGCTAACGCTAAAATACAAAAACTTGCGATACTAATGATGACTTCCTGACCGAGATTCAATACCGCCAAAGAACTTTGACTTTTCTCAGCTTTTTCCTTCCACAATAGTAATTTTGTTTTGTAACGTCTTTCTTCAAAACTTTCATTATTAAAATATTTTACCGTTTCATAATTCATTAAAGAATCTACAACTGTAGCGTTAGCATCAGTATCAGCGTTGTTCATAGATCTTCTTAGAAGCATCCTCCAGTTTGTTACATAAATTGTAAAAATTGAATATGTAAATAGTGCAGCGAAAATAATTATTGCGAAAAGAATTTCGTAGTGTATGGTGAGCCACAGAGCTACAAAGATCACTTCAAAAAAAGTAGGTAAAACGCTGTATAAAGTGAAATTAACGATAGTACCAATTCCTCTTGTACCTCGTTCGAGATCCCTGGTTAATGCACCTGTTTTTTTTGATAGATGAAAATTTAAAGAAAGTTTATGAAGGTTATTAAATACCTTAAGGCTTATTTCAGTGAGAGCACTATACGTCACCTTTACAAAAATTAATTCTCTGAGTTCAACAAAAAACGTTGATAATAACCGTAAAACAGAATAAATAACAATAAGAATAATTGGATAAGTCAACACCTCTATCTGCGGGTTCAACCACATCTGACTACTTTGATTTAAGCTACCAGCACTAGAAAAAAAATCTATTAAGTTTTTGAATACTATCGGGACAGCAACGACTGCCGCCTTGGCAGAGACTAAAGCAAATAGTGCTGCTATCATTCTTATTTTGAAATTTAAAAAATAAGGCAAAAACTTTTTTAAAGTACAAAATGTTTTGCTATTTGCCATATCAATCATCACCACCAACAATCCACCCTTCTAAATAATTATGTGATTTTGGAAATTTAAAAAACGGATCCATACTTGCATCAGCAGCCTGCATTGCACATATAACTGCGTCGAGGTAATCACCTCTAAAATCTTCAATTACCTTTTTTTGGTCAACCAATGAGATTTTCAAATCTAAAGATAAACCCGCTGTTTGATATCTTAGGGATTTCAAAATATCTCTTCGCTTGACGATGCGTGCAGAATTATTTTTTACTTTTTCATCACTTTTGTAAGGCTTATTTGTAACCTTTCTTACTGTAAGCGCTGGATAAACCTCTAACGCCAATTTTTTTTTGTAAACCGATCCTTTNAGTTCCATACTCTTAATTAGTTTATGCTCTATTNTCGTTTGAAACCTTCTATCGTGCGCTGGGAATATTAGACCTGCATTAATAAGTCGGTGCATACCAGCATGCATCATCCATGCGACNGGTGGGTTAACCCATCTCATTGCTGGACTTGATTTAGCCTGGAGATCTGTTAATCGGTATGCAAATTTTTTCCCAAAAGCTCTTTTTTCACACCAACTTTTAAAACAGTCCTTTAAAAAGAATTTGCTTTTTCCACAAAAATACCTAACAAAATTTTCCCACTCATTCGGCCACTCAAAATACTCTATCAATTCTTTTGGCATACTAAACGGTAAGTCAAAACCCCCAACTCCAAACTTACTTTTTGATAGGAAAACTTCAAAATCATTTAATGAGTAAATACAAACAAACCTTCTTAACAAAAGACTGCTTTGATTAAGACCATAATTATTGCAACTATCAAATCTACAGTCAGCTATTACTATTGGCTTCTGTTTCGTTGGTGCCGAACTAAAATCTACCCCATATATGATCATAGTTTTTATAATAAATTTTTTAAAGTTGAAAGCCGGTCTATTTCTTCTACTTTTTTGTCAAACCTAAGTCGTTTCATTCTAGGAAATCTTACAGCAACTCCTGATTTATGCCTTTTTGATACAGCAATAGAATCAAAATTTAACTCAACTACAATTTCGGGTTTAACCTTTTTTACAGGTCCAAAACTATCCTCTATAAGCTTCTTTATTTTTTTATCAACTTTTTTTAATTCTTCACTAGTCAAACCTGAATATGCTTTAGTAAAGGGAACTATTTCAAACGAATTTTTTTCATCATTTATAACCCCAAAAGTATAATCGGAATATAGGCCACTCCTAATACCGTGACCTCTCTGTGCGTAAATGATGACAGCATCAACTGAAAGAGGTGGTATTTTCCATTTGAAACTATCAAAACCGATCTTTCCTTTTGTCCTCCCTAGGCCATAGAATCCAGACCTTCGTTTTAACATCAACCCCTCAACGTTCAACGATCTAGATTGTTTGTGTAGCATACCGTAGTCTGACCAGGAAGAACCTTCTAATTGTGGAGATATTAAGAATTCTGGAGAGTCTTTTAAATATCTATAAAAAAAATTTTCAAGAATAGTTCTTCTTTCTTGAAATTGAAAAAACCTAAGGTCCTGACCCTCTAAAAATAGAACATCATAAATCATAAACACTGGTTTGCTAAGTTCCTTTTCTTTTAGAGACACTCTTTTTTTGCCTAATCTTTTTTGTAGAATCTGAAACTTTTCAGGCATATTTTTTAACGAATCCCAAATTAGTAATTCTCCATCCAAGATTATGTCCGACATTACTGTGTGCTTTGAAGCATTTATTATTTCTGGAAACTTTTCTGATACAAACTCTTCCCCCCGAGTCCAAAGATCAATGTTCATAACCTTTTTTTTCTCACTTCTTTTGGCAATTAATTGACATCTTGCTCCATCCCACTTCCATTCAGCTACCCANTCCTNAAATACCTGTACNTTAAAAAAATCTTGAGCAACTGTTGTNGANAGGGGCTGNGACAGNAAAAATGGNAANGGTACTAGNGTGTCAAATGTNNAATTNNGTTCATTTTTTTCTTCTTCTAATAACTCATTAAAAAGAAATTTTATAACCTGNGTATCTGGCTCATTAGCTTTAAAAAGTAATATNAATCGTGAGGCAATTTCTTCTCTTGANANNNCACATANATCACTAAGNACATGGCCGACNTGCAATCTAGAGATTCCTAATCGAAAACCTCCAGTAAATAATTTACAAACTGTAAAAATATAATAATAATCCTGATTTGTAAGTTCGCGTGCTAAAAAGTCAATTTTTTCATCATCTGTTTTATTACAAAGTTGTTTANATGACTTAACTTTTTCATTAAGCGAATGATCTGCTGCTTTTGTATNTGATAACTGCTTTTTAGNACTTAAATGTGCAACCGTTTCTGCTAAATCACCAACTGCCTGGTAACTTTCCTCTATAAGCCAATCTTGTATTAATAGCTTTGTAGATAGGAATTTTCTAAGAACTGCNGTAGAAATNGANCCCCGTATCTTTTCTCCGCACAGAAATTTGATTGCCCAATANAGTGACTGCCAGGTGTCTTCGCACACTTTTGGAATACTANCTTTAGCTTTTTTTTTTAACCCTAATATTTCAGAAAAGTATCTTTTTATTATTCTTTTTTTCTCATTATTGCCAAGGGACTGATCAATTTCTTTTATAAGNAAGACAAAGTTTTTCATAATGAAGTTCTTTTTAATCTATCCGTATTAACCCCTTTTTCATTTAAATATCGCGNTAGTANACTCGTTTTTCCATGCACTGCTATTACCGTTTGCGGTTTAGTAATGTTGACTAATTCATTTAGTTCAGACCAATCAGCATGATCTGATAGAGCTAATCCTTTGCATCCAGTTTCCCNTCGTCTATTTCCTCTAATTGCCATCCAACCAGAAACAAANACTCGAACCGAAGGCCTATATTTTTTTGCTTGCTGAGTTCTCTTTAAAGCTGGAGGTAAAATTATTAGACTGGGTTGGTTTTTCTCANAGATATCATAATCCTCTAATTTCTTTACTTCAGGTAACGATATTCCGAAAGATTTATATATTCTACATATGTCATAGCAATTTTTATGGACGTAAATCTGCGTTGGGTAGGAANCTGACCCTAAATATTTTNTTATTCCACACAATACTCGTTGAGCTTTGCCAAGTGAATAACAATATAAAATAAGATTTTTTTTCCCTGAAGAAGCACTTTGCCAGATNTCAGTGAGTTCTTTAAAAAGAACATCTTCTCTTTTCCACTGAAAAATAGGTAAGCCAAAAGTCGATTCCATTACTAAGACATCGGACTTNACAGGCTCAAACTCATCACAAGATGANTCTTTAACTAATCTAAAATCACCTGTATAGACCCAAGTGGAGTCCTTGCTCCGAAGNCTTATTTGAGAAGCTCCGAGGACATGGCTTGCAGGAAAGAACGNTAACTTAATATCATTAATANTNAGCTCTNTCCCAAATTCTAANCTCTGAAGATTTGGTGNATCCGTTCTTTGCTTTATTATTNTCATTGACTTTGNCGAACAAAGTATATTTCTGTTCCCGTTTCGAGCATGATCAGCATGACCATGAGATATNACAGCTTTGTCTACAGGTAGGATAGGATCTAAAAAAAANTTTCCTAAAGGACAGTACATACCNTCTTTTTTTAAGACAATTAGATCTTTCATATCTATTGTCTTTTTGAATCGTAAATTAAGTCTCTTATCGCTTCTTTATTCGTCCAAGAAAAAACCATAGACATTGCTCGATTTGGATTTACCCAACAATAACTGAGATGCTCTCTTTTCGATAGTGTGANTTTTATAGANCTTGGTACAAGAATTGAAAAAAAATGCTCCTTATTTTCAGTCACTCCTTCAGCGTACCTATGTTGCCAATGAGAGAAAATTTCAAAGTCTCTTGANACNTTCCAGTCTTTCATCTTGTAAAGCGAAGCATCAATTCCTGTTTCTTCCNTNAGCTCTCTTTTTGCCGCCGAAAAAAGAGACTCNTTAATACTAGAAATACTTCCTGTGACCGACTGCCAAAAATCTTTTCTATCGGCACGTTCAAGTAACAANATATTATTTTTCGAGTCGTGAATTACTACCAAAACCGAGATTGGTATTTTTTTTTTTCATTCAGCTAAACCTGTCTTTTTATATTAATNCCTANTTCATCGAGTTGACTCTTACTCGCACTACTCGGTGCTCCCGTTAGAAGACACTGNCCTCTTTGNGTTTTAGGAAATGGTATTACATCTCNAATCGATTGTNCTCCACAAATAAGAGCAACNAATCTATCAAGACCGAAAGCTATTCCCCCGTGAGGNGGTGCNCCATATNTTANGGCNTCAAGTAGAAANCCAAACTTTTCGTTTGCTTCTTNTTGTTNAATACCTAATGCNTCAAAAACNTTCAACTGTNTCATTGTGTTNTGTATTCTNACTGAACCTCCGCCAACTTCAGTTCCATTGATCACCATNTCATACGCTTTTGCTTTNCAGTTTTCNGGNTTAGANGATAAATCATCTTCATGACCATCNTTTGGAGANGTAAANGGNTGGTGCATTGCATCCCACTTTTTCTTATCGNTATCAAATTCAAACATTGGAAAATCNACTACCCATAGNGGGCTCCAAATATCTTCAAACAAACCTTGTTCTTTTCCAAACTTACTATGTCCNATTTTNAACATAACAGCNCTCAAAGAATCGCTTACAATTTTTTTACTGCCTGCACCAAAAAAAATAATATCGCCATTTTGAGCTTTTAATATTTTTAAGATAGCTTNTANNGCATCATCTTCAATATTTTTTACTATNGGTGATTGTAAACCTTCCTTTCCCTGCGACAAATCATGAACTTTGATCCANGCCAATCCTTTTGCACCAAAAATTTTTATGTAGTCTGTCAATTCATCTATCTCTCCGCGAGATAGTTTTTCTCCGCCAGGTACTCGAAGAGCACTTACCTTACCACCAGANTTTNCGGCTTCTGAAAAGATTTTAAAACTTACTTTTTCTACAATTTCTGTAATCTCGCATAATTCAAGCTTTACNCTTAGGTCTGGTTTATCACTACCATATTTTTTTATTGCATCTTCGTAGGTNAAAACTTGAAAAGGTTTCTGCAAGCTGATACCNGCTACCTTCTTNAACACAGTTNTAATCATCTCTTCGAAGATTTGCATAATTTCTTCTTCNGACAAAAATGTCGTTTCACAATCAATCTGTGTAAANTCTGGCTGTCGATCAGCTCTAAGATCTTCATCACGAAAACATTTCGTAATTTGATAGTATCTATCAAANCCTGCCACCATTAATAGTTGCTTAAATAACTGAGGAGATTGTGGTANNGCGAAGAAATTTCCATTATGTTGACGTGANCCTACTAAAAAATCTCTAGCTCCTTCTGGGGTAGACTTGGTNAGTACAGGAGTCTCAATATCTAAAAAATTCAATTTATTCAAATACAGCCTAACTTCTTGCATGAAGGTATGACGTANAAAAATATTTCTTTGCATCTGCTCTGTTCTAAGATCAATAACNCTGTGTATAAGTCTAGTNTTCTCATTAATCGATTCGTCCTCTAATGGAAACGGTGGNGTTTTTGATTCATTCAATACNTCCATTGCAAGGCAAACCACCTCTACACCACCGCTTAAAAGGTTTGAATTCTCACTTCCCTCNGGTCGCTTGCGAACCNTTCCCTCTANCCATAGGCAATATTCATTACGAACNCCCTCAGCAATTCCAAACACCTTAGAATCTTCGGGGTTACATACAACCTGNACTCGACCAGTGCTATCNCTTAAATCAATNAATATNACACCGCCATGGTCACGAGANTTTGAAACCCAACCGCAGAGCCGAACAGTCAGATNGCAGTCAGNGGTTGATAANTTACCACAATANTGNCTTCTCATATTACTTCTTTTTTTCACTANGCTTCTCTTTTTTTCCTGTTTGTNTTTTCGAAGGTTTNTCAACACCTTTACTCAAATTTNTTTCTTTAGATCCAACCCCAGAATCAGATTTGCTATCTTGNTTGCTACTTNATTNTTTATCAATACCNTTTTTNNCTGATTTTTCNGACTTTTNTTTTACNTTATNCTTTTTCTGTTGATCCNTAAANTCAGTNACATACCAACCACCTCCTTTTANAACGAANCCAGCAGNAGTTAATTGTTTAGAGAAGNTTTCTTTATGACACTTCGGGCAAGTTTTNAGNGTNGGNTCCGATAACTTTTGTANTANATCNGCNGAATGTCCNCACTCNTCGCATTTGTAAGAATAGATAGGCATGGAAAANTCTTAGNNTAATATANTAAANATCAAAATGGAATGTCATCATCTAAATCTTCAAANCCCTTCGCTGCNGAAGGNTTTGATTTNGTTANGCTCTTNTCTTTANGNNTNTCCNTCTCNCGTATCCTGNNGGGAGAGNTTGCTTTCTCCNGCGGNAAAATTTCCATCACCACTGTTTCTTGCTCCTAACATCTGCANNTTATCTCCNACAATTTCGGTTGTNNATCTATCCTGGCCATTTTGATCTTGCCANTTTCTTGTTTGCAGCCTACCCTCGAGATANACTGANTGNCCCTTTTTTAAATATTCCCGAGCNATTTCAGCTAGCCTGTTATATANGACTATNCTATGCCATTCNGTNTGTTCGCGCATCTCCCCAGAACCTTTGTCNTTATANTTAGAACTTGTTGCAATCGANAGATTNGCTATAGCTCTTTCATCTGAGGTATACCTTATNTCAGGATCTCGNCCCAAATTACCCAAAACAATNACTTTATTTACACTAGCCATATTTAATCAACTTTCATTTGTCTTTTTAACATCCCTGAGACGAAACGATANAAAACTCCAAACACTCAGTAATAATAAACACATTAAAATAATACCATCAAACTCAAATTTTCCGTAAATAACCCCGCCCAAAACACCCCCAACAAAAATACCTGCAGCCTGNCAAGTATTATATAANCCTAAGCAAAACCCCCTGTTATCACTTGGACCTANTCTTGAGACCCAAGAGGGNAAAATAGCTTCAAGTAGGTTAAATCCAAGAAAGTACATNGAAAGTGNAANAAAAATNATAAGTAGANTATTTGANGANCNCCANAAAATCAATATTGCAACTATTATGACAAGAATNGAAGNNGTAAAAAAAAATTTTTGTCNNCCTGTTTTTGTNAGAATTTTTATAGGAACAATTATTCCAATAAAAGAAAACGCTAAAACTGGTGCATATATCATCCAATGCTCAGAAATTGAAAANCCCAAAGAAATCAACGATAAAGGAATNACAATAAACATTGAGGTTTGAGTTAACATNANACAAAAACTACTAAAAAACAAAATATNTAGCTGTTTATTANTTNTCCAAGAAGAGCTATCTTTGTAAGAAGTTNTNGATNCNAACTTACCCTTCTCNGACAGGCGAGTAACGCAAAGAATAGCAAGNATGCCTAAGCNACCTACTATAGAAAACAGTCCNTNAAGTCCGACGTTTATNTAAAGTAAAGGAGCAAACACTANNGAAAAAATAAAAGNTCCTGCTATCGCAAGACCNATAAANGCCATTGCTTTAGTTCTTACNAAAGGNCTNGTNAGNTCTGCAAGAAATGCNGTCACAACTGCGGANANAGCCCCNANTCCTTGGATTAATCTAGCAACTATGAGTTCTGNTNNATCATTAGAAAAGNCTGCCATAAAACTNCCAAGTGAAAANAGTAGTAAACCNAAAATAATAACTTTNTTACGGCCAACTTTATCNGAAAGAATTCCAAATGGTATTTGAAAAATTGCTTGGCTNAGTCCATAAGNACCNATAACGAAGCCAGCATACATACCACTGTTATCGTAACCTTTAACTTGAAAATCATATGATATAACGGGCATTACTAAAAAAAGGGCCAACATACGTAGGCCGTANACAAAAGACAGATATGTTATNGCTTTTTTTTCTTCTTGAAAAAAATCNGTNGAGTTACTCATGTTTCGTTATAGTAATGCATTATCAATTTATAAAAAACACATGGATAAAAAAAGCTACATCANAGTCAGGGGAGCGAATACTCANAATCTAAAAGGAATNAACGTTGATGTCTCGAGAAACTCACTAGTTGTAGTAACTGGTATTTCTGGTTCAGGTAAATCATCCCTTGCCTTTGATACTATNTATGCGGAAAGTCAAAGAAGATATGTTGANTCTTTGGCCATNACTGCTCGAAGACTGATACCCTTACCACCTAGGCCTGATGTTGATTTGATAGAGGGGTTATCTCCCTCTATNGCTTTAGAACAAAAAAGTTTAATTCAAAACCCTAGATCTACAGTAGGTACTCTCACAGACATATACGATTATTTACGGGTCCTTTTTGCAAAAACTGGAGTTGCTTTCTGCCCAGATCATTTTGAGCCTTTAGAGAGCCTTTCCATTACAGAGACTTTAACTATCATAAAAAAAANTATGAAAAGTAAGTCTATTGGTATTTACGCCACTGTAAAAGAAAAAGATTTANATAAAGAAGTTTTTAACCAGAAAATTAGGGAATTAAAATCTCTTGGATATTCGAAAATTCGTATACGCAAGAAAGATGGTAGTTCTCATTTAAGAGACCTATATGCAATAGATAGAAANGAATACGAAGANGGTCTNCAAGTTGATATAGTNATNGATCGATTAAAAGTAACCGAGGAGAACACTACNAGANTNCAAGAATCTCTTGANTTAGCCATGTCTATCGAAAAGAAAATNGNACGAATCAGCCTTCTAGAAACACCCCTAGAATATATTTTTTCTAAAAAACCAATGTGTAANAAATGTGCATTTGAAGGAGAAGATCTTAATACAAGCCTCTTCTCTTTTAATAANCCNGANGGAGCTTGNGAAAAATGCAAGGGACTTGGAACAATAACNGANTTCGATCTAGCNNGAATTNTAAANTTTCCAAATATATCCATAGATAATGGAGCAATACCTGGCTGGGATAAAAGAAATAAATTTAATTTTGCAATAATGGAAGGCTTATCAAAAAAATATAATTTTTCTTTAAATNCCAAATTTAATNCTTTGCCAAAAANAATAAAAANGATAATTTTAGAAGGTGAACCAGAAACNNATGANAAAAANTTTTTAGGAATANTAGCTTATTTGANAAAACTTTGGCAAGAAACCAAGGACTNTGATCTNAAAAACAACCTCAAAANCCTCAGNNAAGAAATGGAGTGNNCAGTATGTGAGGGTACTCGTTTAAACCTACGAGCAAGATCAACGATGATTAAAATAAACAACGAAAAATTNACAATAAAAGAANTCCTAAACTNTTCAATAAAAAAATTAGGNCTNCTACTGGAGAAAAAANATATNAAAGTTCGAGATGACGACCCTANAGCTCAACTTCTTTTTGANATTTCTAATAGAGTTAATCTCTTACGTCAACTTGGACTTCAATATCTCACTTTGAAAAGAGCTTCGCAAACTTTATCGGGNGGGGAAATTCAAAGAATAAGACTTTCCTCACAAATAGGAGCAAAATTATCTGGCATAACCTANGTACTAGACGAGCCATCNAAAGGNTTACATGTCCGNGATAATATTAAATTAATTGATGCATTAATAGAATTAAAAAAACAAGGNAATACNGTAATCGTAGTAGAACACGATAAAGATATGATGTTGTCCGCTGACCAAATTATAGANTTAGGTCCNGGCGCTGGTCCTAATGGNGGCCAAGTTCTTTTTTCAGGTTCNCCAAAAAAATTATTANACGTAAANNATTCTAAGACAAGTGAGTTTTTAAAAAAANATACAAAGTCACTNTGTATCGATAAAAAAAGTCCCNAAAANTGGATTGTTCTNGAAAGGGCAAACGGAAATAATTTAAAAAATATATCGGTCAGTATTCCAATNAATCGTTTAGTATCGGTAACAGGTGTATCAGGNTCAGGAAAATCTACCTTAGTTCANGTTTGCTTAANGGATAGTTTTAATAACGACCANTTGGTTTTTTCTGNTNAAAANTCT
>NYVY01000020.1:0-6183 GCA_002684875.1 Pseudomonadota bacterium | reverse complement strand
AAAAGANNTNGATAAAACAAAATTTTTTGAAAAAATTATTAGCATCGATCAAAAAGCTATTGGGAAAACACCAAAAAGCAACCCTGCAACNTACACNGGGATATTCCTACAAATTAGGGAAATTTTTGCCTCTACTCGTGGNGCTAAAGAAAAGGGATACGATATTAGTCGTTTNTCCTTTAATAATGAATCTGGAAGATGTGAAAAATGTCTTGGTGAGGGCTATATAAAAATTGATATGCATTTTTTACCTGATGTCTTTTCCCTCTGTAACTCATGTGACGGTACTCGCTTCAACCAAGAAACTAAACAAATATTATGGCGTGGTAAAAGTATCGCAGACGTACTAAATATGACTGTTGAGGAAGGATGCGTATTTTTTTCATCAAATAANAAAATTTCTACCGTTCTNGNTGTATTAAAAAGTGTAGGTTTGGGTTATTTNAAACTTGGACAAAGCTCCCTNACTTTNTCNGGAGGAGAGGCCCAAAGAATAAAATTAGCAAAAGAACTGGCAAAATTAAACCGACAACCAATGCTGTACATTCTTGACGAACCGACGACTGGACTGCATTANTGTGAGATTGCTCTTTTAATAAATGTTCTTAAAAGGTTANTAAAACTTGGNCACTCTNTTATCGTGATTGAGCACAACATTGAATTCATAGTNTCNAGTGATTGGCTTATAGACATGGGGCCTGAAGGAGGTCCAGAAGGAGGTGANATTATNGCAGAGGGAACACCAGAAGATGTTGCGAAAAATAAAAAGAGCTACACTGGAAAATATTTACAGAAAGCCTTTAACAAATGATTTTGATTACATTTTAATTTAAGTATTCGTGAATTGCTTTGGCGGCCTCCCTNCCTTCATGTATTGCCCAAACAACGAGAGACTGTCCNCTACGAACATCGCCAGCGGCAAAAACTTTTTCTCTACTTGTCTTGTATGGTTTGCTTCCAGTTAATTCAGCAAAAACATTACCCCTACTATCTTTTTCCACTTCAAAATCACTCAAAATATTTTTAGTAGGAGAAACGAANCCCATGGCAAGAAGAACCAGGTCTGCTGGATAAACTTTCTCTGTACCTGGAATTGTTGAAAAAGAACCATCTTTCCAAGAAAGGTTACAAGTTTTTACACCAACTACTTTCCCATCTTTCCCTAAAAACTCCTTTGTAGCTAAAGCGAACATTCGTTCACAGCCCTCGAGATGACTGGAAGAAGTTCTTAGTTTTTGCGGCCAGTAAGGCCAGGTTAACTCCTTGTTTTCAGAAACTGGTGGTTGGGGCATCAATTCAAACTGAGTAACTGATTTAGCTCCTTGACGATTCGAAGTTCCAACACAATCAGAACCGGTATCACCACCTCCGATCACAACAACGTCTTTATCTTTCGCTGTCAACATCTCTGAGGGATTATCTCCAGCGCAAACTTTGTTCTGTAGCGGTAAAAAATCCATGGCAAAGTTTACTCCATCCAATTGCCTTCCTGGGACAGGTAAATCTCTCGGTGCCTCGGATCCACCTGCAATTAACACTGCATCGAATTCTTTCTCTAAAATCTCTGGGGTAACTATTTCACCATTGAAATTCTTTTTCAATTTATCAGATGATTTTCCAATAAAGGTATTTATTTTGAAAATAACACCTTCTTCTTTCATTTGAGTAACTCTTCTGTCGATATTATTTTTCTCCATTTTAAAATCGGGAATCCCATATCGTAATAATCCACCAATTCGATCACTTTTTTCGAAAACAACTACAGAATGTCCAAGTCTTTTGAGCTGTTGTCCAGCCGCAAGACCCGCAGGTCCAGATCCAATTACAGCAACCTTTTTTCCTGTCTTTATTTTTGCAGTTACAGGNCTAACCCAACCCTCATTCCAACCCCGGTCAATNATAGCTTGTTCAATTGACTTAATTCCTACCGCCTGACTATTGAAATTTANAGTACAAGCTGCNTCGCAAGGNGCAGGACANACTCTTCCTGTGAATTCAGGAAAATTATTTGTACTATGCAATAATTCAAGAGCACTTCTCCAATCCGATTCAAGAACTAAGCTGTTAAAGTCGGGTATTACATTACTTACGGGACACCCGTTATTACAGAAGGGTGTTCCACAATCCATGCATCTGCCNGCTTGAACTTTAGCTTCTTTATCTGTCAAGGGTTTAACAAATTCTTTGTAGTGTTCCAATCTTTTCTCGGGATTCTCAGATTTTTGTTCAACCCGCTCCAATTCGAGAAAACCTACAGGGTTAGTCATATTCCACTCCTAATCATTTACTCTTTTAAACATTAGCTNTTTCTTTGTCACTATTTACCTCNGAAAGTTCTTTCAATGCTCTCTGATACTCCTTAGGAAAAACTTTAATAAAATTTTGTAGTTCATTATCCCAATTATTAAGAATCCTCTTAGCCANTGGACTTTGTGTGTTTTCAAANTGCTCTTCAATNAAGGATTTTAAAATATCATCATCTGTTTTACCTGTATGCCAGAGATAAGAAGGAATCGCTTTCTTCTGATTATTCTTCTTTTCCACAGTAACTAAATCAACCATTGTTTGATTACAATTGAGTGCAAATTTTTTGCTTTCATCGAAAACGAACGCTACCCCCCCTGACATTCCCGCAGCAAAATTNCTACCNGTTTCTCCNAGAATAACNACAGTTCCCCCAGTCATGTATTCACATCCATGATCACCTACGCCTTCAACAACTGCACTAGCNCCAGATAGCCTTACACAAAATCTNTCACCAGCAACTCCAGAAAAAAATGCTTTACCAGAGGTTGCNCCATACAAAACTGTNTTTCCAACGATGATATTACGGTCTGCTGGCCCAATAAAATCCTTATGCGGCTTAACAATTATGGTTCCCCCTGATAAACCCTTTCCTGTGTAATCATTAGCCTCACCAGATAGGTTTAGAGTTACACCTTTTGTTAAAAATGCCCCAAAAGACTGGCCACCTGTGCCATTACAATTGATTCTAATCGTTTTCTCTCCAATTCCCTTCGGATATTTTTTAGCAAGCTCGCCTGATAACATTGCCCCAACCGTTCTATTGATATTTGCCACCTGTACGTCATAGACTAGACTTTTGCCTTTCCTCAGATCTGCAAATATTCTTTCAATGAGCTTTTTATCTAAAGCTTTTTCTAACCCGTGGTTCTGCTTTGTAGACTGTCTTTTATCCTTTTGGTCGGTACAAGCAGGAACAAAAAATATCTTCGCAAAATCTATCCCTTTTGCTTTCCACTTCAAGACGGCATCATTTGTTTCTAATAAATCTGCTCTTCCAACTAACTCTTCAAAANGAGAAGCTCCCAACTGCGCCATTATCTGTCTAACTTCTTCTGCTATAAAAAAGAAGTAGTTAACCACATGNTCTGGGGTTCCAGCNTAGCGTTTTCTCANTTCTGGGTCCTGTGTTGCAATACCAACTGGACAAGTATTTAAATGACATTTCCTCATCATAATGCAACCTTCGGCAACTAGAGGGGCAGTNGCAAATCCCATTTCATCTGCGCCCAATANGGCAGCTATAACAACNTCTCTTCCAGTCTTCATTTGACCATCAACTTGGACCCTAATTCTACTTCTTAATCCGTTTAAAACAAGCGTCTGCTGTGTTTCTGCTAAACCAATTTCCCAAGGTGAACCACAGTGCTTAATTGAAGATAATGGAGACGCACCCGTTCCTCCATCATGACCAGCAATTACCAAATGGTCTGCTTTAGACTTCGCAACACCAGCCGCAACCGTTCCGACTCCGATTTCCGAAACTAGTTTTACAGATATATCGGCTATTGGGGCCACATTTTTTAAGTCATGAATTAATTGGGCTAAATCCTCAATGGAATAAATATCGTGGTGTGGCGGTGGAGATATTAAACCCACACCAGGTACTGAGTACCTTAGAGAACCTATATAATCCGAAACTTTGCCGCCAGGCAATTGGCCACCTTCACCAGGTTTAGCTCCCTGAGCCATTTTGATTTGTATCTGATCAGCTGAAGAAAGATATTCTGCAGTAACCCCAAACCTTCCTGACGCTACCTGTTTTATCTTTGACCTTAGACTATCATTTCTTTTTAATTCGAAGTCAGATTGGATACCAGCATTTTTTAGACGAGTAGCAAGGGTTTCATTGTCACCTTCTACTTTGCGATCAAACTCCCCTTTAAACATATATCTATCGCGATCTTCTCCACCTTCTCCAGTATTGGATTTTCCTCCAAGCCTATTCATAGCAACTGCTAAAGTAGTATGAGCCTCTGTGGAAATGGATCCTAATGACATTGCCCCTGTAGCAAATCGCTTTACAATTTCCGACGCTGGTTCAACGCTATCTAAAGGTATTGCTTTGGTTGGGTCAACTTTAAACGAAAAAAGACCTCGTAAAGTCATATGCCTAGTGCTCTGATCATTTATGATTTGAGCATACTGTTTGAAAGACTCCCATTGATTACCTCTCACTGCATGTTGCAAAGAAGCTATCGCATCGGGTGTCCACATATGTTCCTCACCACCAACTCTCCATTCGTATTCCCCGCCAGCTGGTAACATTTTTTTCTGATTTTTATCGCCAACTTTAAACGTCAATTTGTGAAGCCTAATCATTTCTTCGGCAATCTCAAAAATACCAACTCCACCCACAGCAGTGGAAGTGCCGCAAAAGTACTTATCCACGGTTTCTTGTGATAAACCAACGCCCTCAAAAATTTGAGCACCACAATAAGACATATAAGTGGAGATCCCCATTTTTGACATAATTTTCATTAGGCCCTTACCAATGGCCTGAATATAATTGGCGACAGCTCTTTTCTCATTCAAATCCACAGAAAACTTAGCTAGTTCAAATTTAATCGTTTCCAATGCCAAATAAGGATGGATAGCTTCAGCCCCGTAGCCTGCCAAAACTGCAAAATGGTGAACTTCCCTAGCTAAACCTGTCTCGACAACTATACCAGTAGAAGTACGCAGTCCTTCCTTAACCAAATGTTGATGGACAGCTGATAGAGCCAATAAAGATGGAACAGCAACCTTTTGACTNGAAACATTTTTGTCACTAATNATTATTATATTGAACCCATCTTTAACAGCNTCTACCGCATCTGCACATAAACTTGACAGCTTTGCTTCAACTCCTGCACTTCCCCANNTAACAGGATAAGAAATGTCCAACGTAAAAGATTTAAATTTTCCGCTTGTGTGAACATCTATATTTTTTATTTTCGCCATATCCTCAAAACCAAGTATTGGCTGTGAAATTTCTATCCTTAGAGGTGGGTTTGTCTGGTTTATATCTAATAGATTGGGTCTTGGACCGATAAAGTTTACGAGTGACATCACAATNGCCTCTCTAATCGGATCTATAGGTGGGTTTGTCACTTGTGCGAACAACTGCTTAAAATAATTAAAGATAGGCTTACTTCTCGAGGATAAAACTGCCAGTGGAGTATCATTTCCCATAGAACCAATACCTTCCTGTCCGTCTCTGCACATCGGCCCAAGAAGATATTTTATATCTTCCTTTGTGTAACCAAATGCCATCTGTCGTTCTGATAAGGGAGTATCATAATCGAACGTTTCTTGTACATCAAAAGAAGTTTTAATCTCACCAAGCTTTATGGTTAAATTCTCTATCCAATTTCGGTAAGGTTTTTGACGAGATATTGTTTCTTTCAACTCATCATCATCTATTAACTTGCCTTCTTCTAAGTCAATTAAAAACATTTTTCCTGGCTGTAGCCGCCATTTTCTTACTACTTTACTTTCGGGAACTGGCAAAACACCTGTCTCAGAGGCCATTATTACTATCCCGTCATCGGTAATGCAATATCTAGAAGGTCTGAGTCCGTTTCTATCTAGTGTTGCCCCTATTTGTTTACCGTCGGTGAAAACAATCGACGCTGGGCCATCCCAAGGCTCCATCATGGCAGCATGATATTCATAAAAGGCTCGTCTTGATTCTGGCATTTGTTTGTTTTGCTCCCATGGTTCTGGGATCATCATCATTACTGCTTGAGCCAGCGAGTACCCTGAAGCCACAAGAAGCTCTAAACAATTATCAAAAATTGCGGTATCGGATTGTCCGAAATCAGAAATAGGAAAAAGTTTGTTCAAATCTTCACCAAAAAATGGTGAAGACATAACTCCCTCTCGGGCTTTTAGCCA
>NYVY01000019.1 GCA_002684875.1 Pseudomonadota bacterium | reverse complement strand
GGTTTCTTAACTCTGATCATTGTCTCGATTGTGTTGTCAGATTGGCCAAGTCTTTAGGGCTTTCCGAAGAAGTTTTTTTAAGAGCAGGAAGTCAGTATATGTTTACAGATATCGAAAAAAAAACAACTCAATCAACTAAAAATGATACTAAATTACAAGATGATGGACACGATATGATTCTACTTCAGAGAAAAATAGAGCTTTTGAAAGATTTTGCTCTATCTTATGAAGGTTCGGAAACGTTATCGGATAAGGCAGAAACCGGGTTAGAAGCAAGTGATAAGAATTTTACCTTTACTTCAGTAGTTGCTCCAGTTGCTTTGATTTGTTTTTACATAGGCACACTGGCTCTCCATTTAATAACTGAAAAATTATGAATATACTAAAATTTCTAGTAATAGATGATCATCCATTGATCAGACAGTCCATGAAAAGTTCATTGGAGTCGTATTTTCCAGAAAAAGAGGTCTTCTCTTACGCTTCATTAGAAGACTCCCTAGAGTGCTTCAAAAAGAAAGAAGGAACACGGTTAGAACCTTGTAAGTGGCTGGTTTTGATGGATTTAGGCTTAAAAGGAATAACTGGGTTAGCAGCAATCAGAATCTTACTTTCTGTTGAGGCTAATATAAGACTTATTACAGTTTCTGGTAACGATGATGAACTTCAGGTTGGTGCTTGTTTTGGGTGTGGAGTAACTGGCTTTATTAGCAAAGGCGCTCCAGTAGAGGAAAGTATGCGATTTATAGAAAAAATTATCCTTGAAGAGCAGCCTGAAAGTTTTTGGTTAGCTGCTTCTGGATATGCTGATACCTCGTCCATAAGAAAAATTCATTTAACCGATCGACAAATTCAGGTTTTATCAATGATGTGTGAGGGAAGAACCAACAAAGATATAGCGTTAGCACTCGGTATCACCGAGATAACTGCTAAGTCTCACGTGGGTGGAGTTTTTAAGGAGCTGAGAGTTATTAACAGAACACAAGCTGTACTCGTCGCTCAAAAACTTGGTATTGTCTCTACAAAAGCGTGATTTCTATTCTTCGATGAGAGTGGATATTGTGTATTGTAAATCATTTAATGAGACTGGTTTCTGAAGAGGTTTAATATTTTCTAACTCTCGAAAAAAGAGACTTTCAGTTTCGATGTCAGAGCATAGTAGTATTGAACTAAAGGTTGTGTTAAATTCCTCACTAATTTTTTTAATAGTGTCTTTAGTTTTTTCATTTTGATTGCTAGTGTTGAGTATAAGCATTTTCGGCAAGGTATTAATTTCTTCATATAAGGAAAATATCTCAGCAGCAGAACTTCCTGATACGAAGCGCAAATTCAGCTCTGGCTCTAGGGCTAATATTGCATCCCGGGATGTTTTATCTTCATCCACCAAAACTACAATGGTTCTTCTAGGGTCTGTAAGAGTTATTTGTGGAAGAACGCTTCTCTCGATAGCATTCTCCATAGCTTTTGCTTTTGAATAACGTTTCTCAAACCAAATCCCAGGCAAACTAAGTTTGAAGATAGATCCTAGGCCAGGTTTACTTTTCAATGAAAGAGACCCGCCTATTTTACTTATTAGTTTCTTTGAAATTGCTAGGCCTAATCCAGAACCATTCTGAAGTATGGATCTAGTTTTTCCTGGAATCTGTGAAAACTCCTCAAAAACAGTTTGCTGGAGCTCATGAGGAATACCTTGCCCAGTATCAATTATAGAAATAATCTGCTTGTTTTTAGTTTTATCCAACCGCAATCTAACACCACCCTTTTCAGTGAATTTTAATCCATTAGATATCAAATTATTAATTACCCTTTCTAAGATTTTGGAATCGGTTTTTAGGAACGATTTGTCTTGTTCTCTATACCTGAAATCTAGTTTTAAGCCTAATTCAGAAGCATCCTCCCTATGTTGGGCAATAATTTTTTTACAAAATTCAATGATATCTATACCAGTCAAATTGGGTAAGATGACACCTTGCTCAATCCTATTTGCCTCCAGAAGACCCTCAAGAATGTTGTTCATATAACGGACACTAAGCTTTATTCGTCTTATTGAGTGAGAGAATCTGTTTGTTATAACACTGTCAGTGTCAAATTTTATGAGCATTCTTTCCATCGATGAGATGTACAAATTAATTGCATGGATTGGTTGCCTAAGATCGTGGCTGAAGGAAGCTAAAAAACTATATTGTTGTTTTTCATTTTCTGATAATTTAGCTCTTTCANTTTGATANTCTTTCANTAAAGTTCGTAGCNGGTTTTCAGACCGTTCTGAATTAAGGATAGATAAATATTTTCTTTGGCTGCACCCTAAAAGTATTAGGCTTCCAAGGATCGATATAGATATGAAGACTCTTTCTTGACCTGGATTTATAAATTGAAGGGCAAGAATAAAAATCAAACTGTTCACAAATAAAATGCCCCTAATTAATTTTATTTGAGTTTTTGTTTGGTAACCAACTGCTAAACTTAGCGTTAATAGAAAAGGGAAAAAAAAGTACAATGTAGGGAATTTCTGCTCCATGAAGAAGAGTAGATGGGTTTCAAAAGTTAGCCAAAAAATTATCACTAATCCTGAAAAGAAAATAGAGTGTTTTTTAAAAAGCATTCCAAAAAAAATAGTGATTACAAATGAACCAAGCCAAATATGCATAAATAATTTGTTCTGAAGATTCAGGGGTATTTCCCATAAAGAAGATCCAATATAAAGAAAGAAGACTATATTTAGCGGATAGAAAAAAGGTGTAACTTGGGATTCTGGTTTTTGTTGATTATTTGTTGAACCTACAAACATTTTTTATAATTAATACTTAAGTGTTGACAAAGTTGTTCATAACATTATACTAAAGTATACATATTAATTCCATTATTAATATCTTGAAACTACAGGGCTCTTTATGTCTGAAGAAATGTCTTCTGCTTCACAATCATCCCTCGGAACAATGGAGGGTTTACGGAAATATGCTCCAGATGAGGGTTGGCAGGACCTTTCACCATCAAAAGAAACGCAAAATAATTTGCACAATGCGAAGGAGGATGACGGGTTTTTTGATGATGATTACGATACAGATAATTCGTCATCAAACGAAGGGAAAAAACCTGATGATGAGGACGATTTTCTAGATGGAGACCTCTCTGATCTCTCGTCAACGTCAGAGCTACAGTCTTTAACGAGAAAAGTAGCACAAACTAACTCGCTCGTGGATTCAGCGTTAAATGACCAAAATGAGCCGAAAAAAGGTCAGATTGCTTCAAAAAAATTAGATGAGCTTGGTTCAAGTTTAAATGACTTATTTTCTCAGCTTTACTCTGAGACGAAAAATTCAGAAGTTTCGCCGTGGGAAGACGTTTCTGGAGCGTTTGATGAACTTTCCTCCGAAATTAAAAAAAGAGAAATATTACGGAAAGAGCTGAGAGACACTCAAACAAAAATAGACAACTGTCGAAAGGAATTAATTTCAACTATTGAGAATTTAGCTCACGACGAGCAAGAGAGGCTGAGTCGAGTAAGAATGAGAAGCAGACTCGCGACTGTGATGGCAGATAAGCTACTAAAGAAATTAAAGTAGAAAAGACTTGAAATTAAACTAAAGTATGATAATAATATATACTAAAGTATAAAATAATAGGAACAAAAGGGGGAATCATGGTTGATAGTCTGCAAAAATGGGTTGGGCGAAACCGTCCACCGAGAGTTCAAATAACATATGACGTTGAAATCGGGGATGCAATAGAAAAGAAAGAATTACCATTCGTTGTAGGTTTATTAGCTGATTTATCAGGTAACTCAAAGAATGACCAGCCGAAACTCAGAGACAGACGTTTTGTTGAGATTGACAGGGACAACTTTAATGAAGTTATGCAAAAAATTTCTCCTAGCGTGAATCTAAAGATACCCGATGTTTTAAAGGGGGATGGGGAGTTAAAGATTGAATTAGATTTTAAAAAGTTTGATGATTTTCATCCTGAGAATATCGTAAAAAAAGTTCCAAGACTAGAAAAACTTCTTTTAGCACGGCAACATTTGAGGGATTTAGCCGCAAAATTAGACGGAAATGATGAACTAAATGGGATTCTTTCGGAGGTAGCTTCAAATAAGGCCGAAGTTAAGAAACTACTAACAGAGGCTGGTTCATCTAAGGTAGGGTCTGAAGAAAAAAAAGATTCTAACAAGCCTAAGGAAAATAAAAAAGTAAACATTAACACCGAAAACTAGGGGTATAGAGATGGCTGAGACAGGAAAAGAAGAATCAAATGGAGAGTTAACTCTCCTTGAGAGAATTATTGAGGAAGGGGGGATGGTAAATAATCCTACTCAAGAATCATATGCTCGACTTATGCTCGGACAATTTGCAACAGAGCTTCTCGATGAAGGTATGAAATTTGGGCCAGATTCAGACGTAGTCGCAATGATTAATGAAAGAATATCAACCATTGACGATCTGCTATCAGACCACCTCAATGAAATTATGCACCATGAAGATTTTCAAAATATAGAGGCGGCGTGGACAGGTTTGAGAGATATGGTCTTTGGGACTGAGACAGGTCCAAAACTGAAATTACGTTTACTCAATGTTTCCAAAAAAGATCTCCTTAAGGATTTAGAAACAGCAGTTGATTATGACATGAGCAACTTATTCAAAAAAGTTTATGAAGATGAGTATGGTACATTTGGTGGGAGTCCATATTCAATGCTTTTGTCAGATTTTTATTTTAGCAGGCATCCTCAAGATATTGCTTTACTTGAAAAAATTTCAAAAGTTGCTGCTGCGGCTCACGCACCATTTGTTGCCGCTGCTGACCCTGCACTTTTTGACATGAAGTCTTTTACTGATCTTGGTACTCCTAGGGATATGTCAAAGATTTTTGAAAGCGCCGAGCTCATTACTTGGCGTTCCTTCCGAGAATCAGAAGATTCAAGGTACGTGTCGCTTGTGTTGCCGAGGTACGCGGCGCGGCTTCCCTTTGGTTCAAAGTTTGTACCAGTTGAATCTTTTTCATTTGAAGAAGATGTAGATGGTAAGGATCACTCCAAGTATTTATGGGCAAATTCTTCATACCAATTAGGGCTGAGAATTACTGATGCATTTGCCAAATATGGTTGGACAAGTGCTATCCGTGGTGTGGAAGGTGGTGGAAAAGTTGAAGGAATGACTGCGCACACATTCAAAACCGATGATGGGGATATTATTTTAAAATGCCCAACAGAAGTCACCATAACTGATAGAAGAGAAAAAGAGTTAAATGACCTGGGATTTATTGCAATAGTAAATTCTAAAGGGTCTAATTTTGCCGCTTTTTTTGGTGGACAAACTGTAAATAAACCAAAACTATATAATTTAGATAATGCAAATGCGAATGCGGAGCTCTCTTCTAGATTACCTTATATATTAGCTTCCTCAAGATTCGCCCATTATATTAAAGTCATCATGCGGGACAAAGTTGGTAGCTTTCAAACTAGGCAAAGTGTTGAAACTTATCTGAATACTTGGATTTCAGATTATGTATGTTTAAACGATAGTGCTCCTCAAGAAACAAAAGCTCGATTACCACTGGGTAACGCAAGAATTGACGTTTCTGAGGTGCCAGGAAAACCAGGGTCATACAGAGCTGTTGTATTTATAAGACCTCATTTTCAGATGGAAGAATTAACTGCATCAATAAGGTTAGTTGCAGAATTACCGCCACCTGTGTCCTAACTTTAACGAATGAAAGAGATGGATTGTCCTTTTAATCAAAATAATTAACTTGGAGTAAAAGCCATGAGTTCTAACGATATTTATCACCTTGTGTTGTCCGATGTAGCAGGTAATGACACAATTCTTCTAGACGACGAGGCGGGAATACTGTGTCAAACTTGGCAGATGCAAGCGACCATGCCTATGCAAATGGACATTGCTAATACTGAGAGAACAGCTGGCAGAGTTACATTCTCAGATATGCTTCTCACAAAAATGTCTGATCTATCGACCCCCGCATTATTTTCCTCTTGTGCTAATGCTACAGTTCATACAGCAACATTAAGAGTTGGAAGAACTGCTTCGGGAGCCTTTATGCCAATATTTGTAGTTACCATGAATAATGCGATGGTTTCTGAAATCCGAACAGAAGCTGGGGGTGATGGAAAGTTTCCAACAGACTTTTTTAAACTTAATTTCCAAAAGATTCAAATAGAATACAAACAACAGGGTGTCGATGTTATTAGTCCTGGTAACGATTCGTTCGGTTGGGATTTAAGTTTAAATTTACCAGCCTAAAGAAAAAAACGTGGAGTTTTTAAATTATGTCTCGTTTACAAACTGGTGGTTACGCTCCTCTCTTTGATAGACTAGGTACTGTAAATGATGAAAAAAGCATTTACAGTTCGAGACTTAATATCCAGCAGTTACAATTTTCGGTATTCTCTGAGCTAAATCGAATTTCTCAGACTAGATCGCACCTTGATATTAAAGAATTTCTAAATAAAGAACCTTTAACTGTTCTAGATTACGGGCTACCAGATTTTTTCGGCTACTCAATTCAAAACTCATCGGAAAGAGAAAGTGTAAAAAAAGTTCTAATCAAAGCATTTTTGTGTTTTGAACCAAGACTACAAAATCCCGTCATAGATTTTGATTTAAATCAAATGGAAAAATATATTCTCAATTTTCATGTGTCTGGAAAAGTAATTTTTGGAATCACACTAGAGCCTGTCACATTTCTGATTTCGTACGCTGGTAATGAAACATCTCTTAGAAAAAAGGAGAAATTAGTTGTCTGATAATCAAGAACAAGACCTAATGGATTACTTCTCCCAGGAATTAGATTACCTAAGGAATGAAGGCAAAGAGTTTGCAAGAAAATATCCTCAGGTTGCATCCCGGCTAGACATTCGGGACGGAGAATCCTTAGATCCACACGTGGAAAGATTAATCGAATCTTTTGCTTTTTTATCAGCGCGCATTCAGCGTGATATTGATAAGGATTATGACCAATTAGCAATTGGTATTCTTGAAAAATTCTGCCCGTCTCTACTAAAGCCGATTCCAGCGTTAACAGTTTTAAAAATGAATACTACTGATACTTTAGGAAAAATGCGTAAGCCGCTTACGATCCCAAAAAATTCATATTTAAATGCACTGTCTGACCAACACCATACCTGTAGATTTAGAACGGTATGGGACACCCAGTTTATACCTTTAAGAATTTCAAAATTCACAGCTGATGAGGAGAGTTTAAACTTATCGATTAGGTCCGATCAAGGATCTGACTTAAGCGAACTTGACGTTTCTAAATTTGATTTTCATGTTACGGGTGATTGGAAACAAATAGCAAGTATACAGGAAGTGATTCTTACAAAATTAAAGAGAATTGAAATTTATGATGATCTTGGAACAAAAAAAACTTTAAAAAATAGAAATATTCATATTAGGGGATTAGATAAAGATGATTTAGCTTTACCAATCCCTAGTAAGTCAAACGCCTCTTATTGTCTTATTCAAGAATATTTTGCATTTGAAAAAAAATTTCACTTTTTTACTCTTGATGGTTTTAATTTAAATAAGTTATCTGGCCAAGAGTTTACCTTAAAACTCTCATTTTCACCCTTATCTCGAAAATTAAATAATCTATCAGAAAAAAACTTCAAATTAAATTGCGTTCCAGTTATTAATATTTTCCCAAAAATGAGTGAACCTATCAGGTCTTCAGATAAAAAATTAGAACAGTTATTGATTGCAGATAAAAAGAATGATTCGGTTACAGAAATTTATTCAATTGAAAGTCTAACAGTGTCTGAACCTGGAACATCTCTTCCTAGAAAGATAAGAGAGTACTCAGAAACAATAGAAATAAACGATCAAAGTAAAGATGAAGATCCCTCATTGTTATGGGTATCTAGAAGACAAAAAAGTTTAAGGAAGGATATCTCGGGATCAGATATATTTATTAGTTTTGTAGAAAATAATTTAGCAAGTGATAGGGTTAGTGGTGGCACTATATATGCCAATCTGTTATGCACAAATCGAAGATTATCTGAGCAAATTCCAGCTAATACAAAATTTATAGCAGATAGTATCACTAATGGGATTCTTATAACATCTTTGTATGAGCCCACCAGTCAAAGAGATCCTGCTTATGACGGGAGTACTACATGGAAATTAACATCCCTCTTAACTCTCAATCATTTTTCTTTAGTTTCTGGTGCTACAGGAGTACATCAATTAAGAGAGATAATTACCCTGTTCTCATCAGGAAAACTTCGGGATATCGAACAAATTAAAGGGGTAAAAAAAATTATTACAAAACAAGTGGTACGAAGAAGAAAGAAAGAATCATGGAGACACTTCTGCAAGGGTATTGAAGTTCAAATAGAGTTAGAAAGTGATGCATTTGTAGGATCGTCGATGATTTTGTTTTCATTAGTTCTCGCTAAATTTTTCTCCTTGTATACAACAATTAATTCATTCGTAGCGCTTTCAGTGATTTCAGACAACCAAAAGGTTGTCGAATGGCCCGCAATGTCTGGAACACAGGAGTTTTTGTAGAATGATAAATGAAA
>NYVY01000003.1 GCA_002684875.1 Pseudomonadota bacterium | reverse complement strand
TTTCCAACAGAATCTAAGCCAGTAGTTATCGACATAGTTTCGGCCGATACGTCGGCCTCAAAATAAAATAGAGTTTTTTTTGTAATGGTCAGACATACCCCATTTACTGAAACACTATCTCCCAAAGAAGATTTAAAATAGTTTTTTAACAGCCAAGACACCCTAATAACAAACCCAGAATCTCTCTCCAATAATATATTTTTAGCATGTTTTTGACTTATCTCGCCTACTTCTGTAATTAAACCACTAAACATTTGCTAATCCATAAAAACTGTTATTTTTTTTTCTAAGAGACATAAAAACATCTTCTCCCACTCGATTTACCGACTTAAAAACCCACTGTCTTTCATTAGTCAATGCGTCTTTCGCTGTATTAAGCTGAACAAAGGAAACACCTGCTCCTAAAATTTTTGAAGATTTATAAATTAAAAACTCGTCCACCAAATTTTCTGTCATTAAAGAAGATACAAGGCTTGGTCCACCCTCAACCAATATCTCATTAAAACCTCTTTTTGAAAGAGCTCCCAACAAATGTTTAAAATAAAATTGGGTTGACTGACTACTTTTAGGTTTTAACTCAATCACGTGAACACCTTTTTGTCGGTAGTCCATGACTTTTTCTTTGATTAACTTATCATTTTTTAATAAAGTCGCTAAGATTACTTTACCACTTGCAAAAATTTTAGCTTTTTTTGAAACTATCAGCCTAGGGTCAATAATTACCTTTTCTGGCTGGAGTACATCTTCTCCCGAAACACGTGCTGTAAATTCAGGGTCATCGTTCACGACAGTCCTGCTACCAGTTAATAGACAGCAGGACCTTGCTCTCCATCTATGACCATCTTCCCTCGCAATCTTTCCAGTAATCCATTTGCTTTCTCCAGATCCCAGTGCAATGTAACCATCAAGTGACATCGCTACTTTTACTCTCACCCAAGGTAAATCCGATTTCATTCGCTTGAAAAATCCAGGATTGAGCTCAAAACAATCTTTCTCCATATCGATAATTCTAACTGTTATGCCATTTTTCTTTAACTCTTCAAAACCTTTTCCGAAAACTTTAGGATTAGGATCTTTACAAGCCGCGACCACAACTTTTACACCAGCATTTATGATTTCATGCGTACATGCTTGGGTTTTACCTTTAAAACAGCAGGGTTCCAGCGTCACGTACATCATCGAACCTTTTGCTTTACCTCTTGCGTTTCTTAATGCAACTACCTCGGCATGCTCACTTCCATAGGCCTCATGAAAACCCTCCCCCACAATTTCATTATCTTTTACAAGAACGCAACCAACCCTTGGGTTTGAAGCAGTGTTGTTTAATCCCCGCTCAGCCAGAACAAAGGCCCTTCGCATAAACCTTACTTCATCTGATTGAGCCAACCTAACGTTTCCCTTTTATTTTTTTCTTTATTTTTTTTGTACGAACTTCGTTTAATAAATCCTGGAAGTCAGAAACATCCTCAAAACTTCTGTAAACAGAGGCAAATCTCACATAAGCAACTTTATCTATTCTCCTAAGTTCNCCCATCACAAGCTCTCCAATCCTTTGAGTACTTATCTCTTTTTCGCTATGGCCTGCGAGTTTNTCNTCAATCTGAGTCACTGCGGTATCTATTGCATCAGCGGGNACGGGTCTTTTTCTAAGAGCTAGTGCCATACTCGATTTCAACTTATTAGAACTATATTCAGACCTAGCTCCATTCCTTTTTACGACAACAGGGAGCGATACCTGAATAATCTCCAAAGTTTTAAACCTTTTTTCACAAGCTAAACACCGTCTACGACGACGGATCTCAAGACCACTTTCAGCTAATCTAGTATCCGTTACTTGTGTATCCTGAGAACTACAAGCTGGACATCTCATANATTCATTTGCCTTCTNTTAAGTTAACATAACNCCCGCNCTTATCTTTTCGTCTGAACTTCNGAACTNTAAACCGTTAAATAATAAAAAACAAAGNCATCCAAACATAAGATTTGCCATCAATAGATGAAGAGGTTGAACAAACATTGGAAAACCAAGATGATTCAAAGCTCCTCCAATAAACATNTGTGATATCACCATTAGAATGTATGTTAACGACCAAAAAACGCCCTNATCTTCTCTACAAACCNTAATNACATTTTGAAAGNTNATCTTNTGTATTTTTNCTTTCGTAATAAGNTAGCAAGTAAGGATTGCAATCGCAAAAATCACCCAAGAAAAAGATCTATGAATGTAGAAAATCCAAGGTACCGAATTTATTAAATTTTCTCTTTCNACAAAACTTTCTAACTTAAATATCCAATCAATACTCTCTCTAATTTGAATTCCCATTATTATTTGTATAATCAAAAAGAAACCACCTGAACACACCAAAAGATTAATCAGACTGGACGTTGAATTTTTTTCCTTAGGTTTTTTCCTTGTTGATTTCAAACTAATAAAACCTAAAATCAAAAAGATTTGGACAAAAAAAGCTCCAACCATATGCAGAGAAACCATGACTGGTCTCAATTCACTCGCAACAACTTGAGAACCCAACCAACCATTAAAAACTACTGAAGCCAAAGCACAAATTGCAAATAAAGTTGTTCTTTTATTCACCTCTGGCCTTGCTAAACAAAACGCTGATAAAGCTAAAACTAAAACTCCCAGAAGGGCACCAACTAATCTATTTAGATATTCAGTCCAAGTATGGACAGGGTTAAATACAGCATTTTCAGCTAATGACCCATGTAAATAGTCAGTCCAGTTATTGGGCAAATCTTTTTCAGACATTGGGGGTATAATTTGACCAAAACATAATGGCCAATCTGGACAACCCATCCCAGCTCCAGTTGCCCTTACAGTCCCTCCTGCTAAAATAACAAGGTANACAAAGACTAGACAAACTAAAAATAAACTAGAAATNGAATGAGGTATTTTTTTCATAACTTTAATCTCGCACTAAAACCTTGATGAACCGCCTTTTCCCAACCTGGAGAACGTAATCCCCAACACCAAACTTGGTATTTCGTTCCAATACCTTATGACCATCAACTTTTACAGCTCCCTGTTCTATCGAACGGAACCCATCTGACGTTGACTTTACAAGACCTGTATTCTTCAATAAAAAAATTAAATCAAAACTTTTACCTGAAAAGGTTTTTTCATNNATATTTCCTGGTACTTGATTTTTTTTAAACCTCGCCTCAAAATCGTGTGCTGCAGCGTATGCGCTAGCTTTTCCATGAAACCTTTCGACTATCTCTGACGCAAACTCAACCTTTAAATCCTTNGGATTGAACCCGNTAGAGACCTTTCGCTTTAAATCTTGAATTTCTCGATCGTCTCGGAAAGTCAAAAGGTCAATAAATCTCCACATTAAATCATCAGAGATAGACATCAACTTTCCAAACATTTCTGTAGGTGTATCCGAAAGAGCAACATGATTCCCCTTTGTTTTACTCATTTTTTCAACGCCATCAAGCCCTTCCAAAATTGGCATTGTTATAACACATTGAGGTTCCTGATTAAAATTTCTTTGCAAATCTCTCCCCATTAGTAAATTAAATTTTTGATCGGTACCGCCTAGTTCAACGTCTGCTCGGGTAACTACCGAGTCGTACCCTTGCATCAAAGGGTAAATAAATTCGTGTAAAGCTATAGATTTTCCAGCCTCATATCTTTTTGAAAAATCATCTCTCTCAATCATCCTTGCGACCGTAGTCATACTGGCGATTTTGACTAACTCCATTGCGCTTAGGTTATAAAGCCATTCGGAGTTTTTTTTAATAGTAACTTTTTCCATGTCTAGAATATGACTTACCTGGTCAAAATAGGTTCTCGCATTTTCGGTTATGTCTCTTTCTTCCAATACAGGTCTTGTAATATTTCTACCACTTGGATCACCAATAGACGCTGTAAAATCGCCAATAATTAAAGTTGCTACATGTCCCAGATCTTGTAATTGTCTCAATTTAACCAATACAACAGTGTGACCCAAGTGCAAATCTGGTGAAGTCGGATCTAAACCTAACTTCACATTTAATGGTTTGTTTAGCTTTGCGGACCGTACGAGTTTTTTCTTTAGTTCCTCCTCGACTAAAATGTCTTGAGCACCGCGTTTAATAGACTCTAAGTCAATATTTGATTTATCCACGTTTTATTTTCTAATTTTGATGTATTCTTTGTTTTAACTATTCTGACATTTACTGCTCAATCAGGGAAGATTATGAACGAATTCGTACTAGGAGTTATGACAGGTACCAGTATAGATGCAATTGATATCGCCCTTCTAAAAATAAATGACAATAAGCCAAAAAAATTAATTGATTTTTGTAGTAAAAAATTCCCAGAAAAATTAAGGGGGGATCTTGTTTCACTCTCAACGTCGAGCATAACAAATATTCACTCTTTATCTATTACGGCGAACAACCTTTCCCTTGAGATTGCCAAAAATATTAATTCATTTTTAAAGAAGCAACAGACAAGAAGAAAAATCGTAGCTTGCGGTATACACGGCCAAACGATTACACACAAACCAAGCCAAGGTTACAGTATTCAAATTTGCAACCCCAACCTTATAGCTGAGTCAACTGGATTCTTGATAGTGTCTGATTTTAGGAATCGAGATATTTGCAGGGGTGGTCAGGGTGCTCCCTTTGCACCACTTTTTCATGCTCAAATCGCTCCAAAAAACAATGTTTCAGCCTTTGTAAACATTGGTGGAATTGCAAATCTATCTTTAATTGCTAATGCTAGTGTTGAAGGATATGATATTGGACCAGGAAATTGCTTAATCGATCACTGGTGTCAATCTAAAACAAATAACCTATATGATAAGAATGGAAAATGGGCAAAAAGTGGTGAGGTAGTCCCTCAATTACTTGAATCGATGATGAATGAACCCTTTTTTAGGGACAAACCGCCAAAATCGACTAGCTCTCAATTTTTCAACAGCGATTGGTTAAACAACCACTTAAACAGGTTGGGGTTAAACAGTAACTCAGTAAAAAACGAAGACGTACAAGCTACACTCACAGAGTTAACTGCAAGTTTAATATCAAAAGCTATTCCTAAGAGCACCAATAAAGTCTATTTATGCGGCGGAGGTATCAATAATAAATATTTAGTGGAAAGAATAAGGTTCAATAGTGACAAAGACTTTTTCTCAACTGAAACTCTTGGCTGGGACCCTTTAACGATAGAAGCTTCTTGCTTTGGTTGGCTAGCATATCAAACAATCAACAAAAAAAAATTAGACCTCAGAAAAATCACAGGAGCAAAAACTCAGGGGGTGTTAGGTGTAATAACACCCTAAGATCACATAAAACTATAGAGTCTTCCAGGGTTAAAAATGCCCTCTCGGTCAAAAACTTTCTTTATGTTCGTATGGATTCTCCTGGCTGTTGAGTCTAAAGGTGTAAAACAACCAAACTTTTTTCTCGATTCCTCAGTTCCACGATAAAGAGTGGCATGCCCCCCAATATTGCTAATCTTTTTTCGAATTAACATAGGGTCGTCTTCCGATTTTATCCACCTGAGTGATCCGTTCCACTCCACAACCATTTCACTATGGGAAACAATATTCAATTCTACATTGTTAGGGATAGACAATCGCCAAAGATTAACATTGTTAGCTAATTTATTCGAAAAAAAATTTAATTCTTGGTTTCTTACTTTTGACCAAAATTTTGTTCCATCTTCTAATTCTTGTGAATTCTTTTCTTTTCTAGAAATTTTTTCTATTGATTTTTTTAAGGTAATGTTTTTTCCTGATATTCTCACGTAAAGAAAATTTTTATCCACTAATTTTTCGTAAGTCACTGTTGTCCAGTAAGTTGCAGAAATAGGGATTTGTTCAATATTTAAAAATGAAAGTATTTCTTCAAGACTCATGTTCTTAAGCGGTATTTTCATTGTTGTTTCGAACATTGGTTTAGGATAAGTCCTTAGATAAACCTCTGTTATTAAACCAAGAGAACCTAACGCTCCAACATTAAGCCGGGAAACATCGTATCCAGCAACATTCTTAATGACAGATCCGCCAAATGTAAGGATTCGTCCAGCACCATCTAAAACTGACATACCTAAGACAGACTCCCTACAACCTCCGTAAAAGAACCTACCAGGACCACTCAAACCACTAGCAACCATACCGCCAACAGACCCTGACTTTTCAATATTACCAGACTCGTTTCTCACAAAAAATTGCGGGGGTTCAAAGTTCAAAAATTGATTGTTCCTATCCAATTCTTTTTCAAGATCCATAATACTAGTTCCACATTTCACTCTTACAACTAGCTCAGTTGGATCATAATCTATGATTCCACAATTATCCGTAGTAGATAATTTAGAACATTGGTGTAGGTAATCATTACCATAAAAGGCCTTGGTGTTTTGACCCACGATGGAAACATACCCTTTATTTTTTCTAGCTTCCTCTAGGACTTCTCGGGCTCTAAATAAAAAATTACTCAAAATATAACGTACTTATCTGTTGCCAAAATTATCAAAAACTTGGTATATCATCAAATTTTCTTTTGGCAGAATGGACATGTACTCTTCCTTTCTCAACACACCTTGAAAGCGATGGAACCACCTTGCCAGGATTGAGTAGTTCTTTCTGATCAAATGCCGCCTTAATACCAAGAAAAACTTCTCTTTCATCATCACTAAATTGTGAACACATAGCACCAAGTTTCTCCAATCCTACTCCATGTTCACCTGTNATAGTTCCTCCNAACTCAACACAAAGCTNTANTATATCNTCTCCGAACCTTTCAGTTTTNTCGAACTCACCATCCACTGATGAGTCGAATAAAATTAAAGGNTGTAAATTCCCATCCCCNGCNTGGAAAACNTTTATACACCGCAATTTATATTGTTTTTCTAGTTTTTTTATNTCACGTAACATTAAGCCAACTTTTTTTCGAGGAATCGTTCCGTCAATACAATAATAATCTGGTGATAGCCTTCCAGAAGCTGGGAAAGCATTTTTTCTGCCAGACCAAAAAAGTGCTCTTTGGCAATCATCCTGCGACACCATACACTTAGACGCTCCGTAAGAAGCTAAAATCTCCTCCATAAAAGCAATTTCTTCCTCAACTTCTTGAGCCTCTCCATCCGATTCACACAACAATATCGCTGCGGCAGTCGTATCGTAACCAGCCTTTACAAAATCCTCTACGGCACCGATCATACCTTGGTCCATCATCTCTAAACCAGCAGGGATCACACCTTTAGAAATTATTCCTGCTACGGCGTCAGCTGCACTTTCAACTGTTTCAAAAGAAGCCATAATAACCTTAGCTACTTTTGGGTTTGGCGTCAGTTTAACAGTTATTTCAGTCACAACACCCAACATACCTTCGGACCCAATCATTAAAGACAGTAGGTCTAACCCTGCAGCATCAAGCCCATTCGATCCGAATTTCAAAACATTACCTTCAAAATCTACAGCCCTTAATGAAACGATGTTATGCAGCGTTAAGCCATACTTCAAACAGTGAACGCCGCCAGAGTTTTCTGCCACATTTCCTCCTATTGAACACGCAATTTGAGAGGACGGATCAGGGGCGTAAAACAAATTTAAGTCCTTAACTGCCTGAGAAATAACTATATTTCTCACCCCAGGTTGAACAATTGCTACTCTCCGACGCTGATCTACGTCTAATATTTTATTTAATCTTGAGGTTGACAAAACAACCGACCCCTCGGATGGCACAGCGCCTCCCGATAAGCCTGTTCCAGCCCCCCTTGTTACAACTGGTGTGTTATATCTGTTACAGATTCTTATTACCTTAATGATTTCAAGCTCAGACTCTGGGAGAATTACGATAGATGGAAGCCCAGAGTACCCCGAAAGGCCGTCTCGTTGATAAACTTGGATGCTGACTTCATCTGAAATAACTTGATCTTTTTTCAAGAAACTCTCAAACTCAGTAATTAATTTTTTTTTCATATAAAGATTCCTACAATAATGAAACATAGACTAGACCGCATCGTTACAAAAACAGGAGACTCTGGTTCTACAAGTATAAGACCAAACAGTCGAATTTCAAAAAACAGTCCTACTATTCATTTTTTAGGTGATTTGGATGAATTGAATAGTTTCTTAGGCAATTTAAAAGCTGAAATGTTCAACCAATGTAAAAATAATCCAGAATTTAAAAAAATCATCGACGTTATAAAAAAAATCCAAAACCATATATTTGATATGGGAGGTTCAATATCCTCACTCAATACTAATTATATTAATAAACAAGGTTTACAAGATATTGAGGAATGGATAAAAAAACTAAATAAAAAACTTCCACCATTGGAAGAATTTGTCCTGCCAGGTAATAGTATTTTAGGAGCAAAATCTCATCTTGCCAGAACTTGTTGCAGACGAACTGAGCGATCAGTAGTCAATCTAATTGAGTCGGAAGACCTTTACCAAGAACTGTGTCTTGAACTGATACTTCCATATTTGAACCGTTTATCAGATTTTTTATTTGTAGTTGGTAGGTTTTGTGATAAGACCCAAGACCTAGAAGAAGAAATGTGGTTAAAAACTAAGTAGCAAAAAAGCTCGGTGTTCCTAACGTTTTCTAAACTCTTTTATGGCGTTGGAAAATTCCGTGAATAGCTTATCCGTCTCTTGCCAAGAGATGCAAGCGTCTGTAATGCTTTTACCGTAAATTAAACCCTCTAAGCCTTTACCTGTAACAAGGTCTTGGCGACCCCCGACAAGATTGCTTTCAACCATAACACCAAAAATATCTTTATTCCCATTCGCAACTCTAGTACAGATATCTTTACAAACAAGAAGTTGATTTTCAGGTTTCTTATTTGAATTTCCATGACTAGCGTCAATCATAACTTTATTACCAGGAACATCATTATCCCTTAGAGACTCAACCAACTGACTTACCGTCTCGGTATCGTAATTAGGGGTTTTTCCTCCTCTCAAAATCACATGGCAGTCATGATTGCCAGTGGTTTTAACTATTGCAGACCGGCCAGACTTTGTCACCGATAAAAAATGGTGTGCGTGATTTGATGCCCGCACAGCATCTAGAGCAATTTTAGTATCTCCAGATGTTCCATTTTTAAAGCCTACTGGACATGACAACCCTGATGCTAATTCACGATGAACCTGAGACTCTGTTGTTCGGGCCCCGATTGCACCCCATGATACGAGGTCAGCCAAATACTGTGGGGAAATGACGTCCAAAAACTCAACACCAGCCGGCATTGAAAGAGAATTTATTTCATTCAACAGTTCTCTGCCCACCCTCAACCCTCGATTGATATCAAAAGAATTATCAAGACCCGGATCGTTTATGAGTCCTTTCCAACCAACTGTTGTTCTGGGTTTCTCGAAATAAACTCTCATGATAATCTCTAATTGGCCTAAAAATTCTTTTCTTTTTTCTACCAACATCTTAGCGTAATCTATCGCTGCTTCAGGATCATGGATAGAACAAGGGCCAACAACAAGAAGTAATCTATCATCCGTCCCTCTAATAATTTTTGAGATTGTATCTCTAGTGTCAAATACGAGGTTACTAATTTTTTCTGAAATTGGAATCTCTTTTATGATTGATTCTGGAACTATTACTTCCTCAATATCACTTATTCTTGTGTCATCCGTCACTCTCTCATTCATTCCATTACCCCGCCGTTCCTCCAACAGTTAACCCCTCTATGAAAAGAGTCGGTTGTCCAACCCCAACTGGCACTTTTTGACCATCTTTTCCACAAGTTCCAACACCACCATCTAGCTCTAAATCGTTTCCAATCATTTTAATTTTTGTAAGAGCATCAGGTCCGTTTCCTATCAAGGTTGCCCCTTTTACTGGATATTTAATTTTACCCTTTTCTACCCAATATGCTTCGGATGCAGAAAACACAAATTTTCCATTAGTTATATCCACTTGACCCCCGCCAAAATTAACCGCAAACAAACCTTTATCCAGACGAGCCAAAATCTCTTCTTTATCATGATCACCAGCATGCATGTAAGTGTTGGTCATTCTTGGCATTGGCAGATGCGCAAAAGATTCTCTTCTCCCATTTCCTGTGACTTTTGTCCGCATCAATTTTGCATTAAGCCTGTCCTGCATATAACCTTTCAAAATTCCATCCTCAATCAAAACTGTATTTTTTGATTCATTGCCCTCATCATCGAAATTCAATGAACCTCTCCTATTTGGAATAGTTCCATCATCAACAACGGTTACACCAGAAGATGCAACTTTTTCTCCAATCCTTCCAGAAAAAACAGAAGATTTCTTTCTATTAAAATCTCCTTCCAAACCATGGCCAACCGCTTCGTGTAATAAAATTCCAGGCCATCCAGAACCCAAAACCACCGACATTTCTCCAGCAGGTGCTGGTTTGGACTCCAGATTAATTAAAGCTTGTCTAGTTGCCTCATTAATGTACTGTTGAACGACATTACTTTCGAAAAACGTCATCCCAACTCGTCCACCTCCTCCACTGACACCAAACTCTTTTCTATCCCCAGATTCAGCAATAGCGGTCACAGATAAGCGAACCAGAGGACGTACGTCCGAAATCAACCCACGATCTGTCATCATCAAAACGACGCTATAACTACCTGTAATTGAAGCCATAACTTGCTTTATTCTAGGATCTTTTTTCTTTGCCGAAGCTTCGATGCCCTTTAATAACTCGACTTTCTCTGCGGACGAGAGGGTTTTTACGGGGTCAATATAATTGTATAACGAACCCACTCTATCCCCCTTTGAGAGTAGGTCAGGGGTTACATACCTCGGTTTACCCATGGACGCCATGCTTCTAGAAGTATCAATGGTACTTTTTACTGCCTCGGAGAGTGTTTGCTTACTTATAGTATCAGAGAAAGAAAACGCTGTTTTATCTCCACACACTGCTCTCACCCCAAACCCTTGGTCAATTGAAAAGGAACCTGCTTTTACAATTCCCTCTTCTAAACTCCAAGATTCAGCAATATTAGATTGCATATAAATATCAGAAAAATCTACTCCTCTAATTTGCATACTATCTAGGGCGCTGGACAAATCGTCAGGAACAAGCCCATAAGGGTCCAAAAGCGTTAGCTTCCCTACCTCTAAAGGGTCTGGTTTTACAATGTCTAACATACTCTCCTCTTTTCAAGATTAAATTTTTGATGCTCCAGTGAAGGCAATTTTTTTCTAATAACCCCAAGATAATCAAAATCAACATTGCCAAGGACTAGATCTTCACCAAAACCACATTTCTTTATTATATCGCCCCAAGGACTAATGAACATACTATGACCCCAAGTTTCTCTTCCAGATGGATGTCTGCCACCTTGTGCACTTGCTAAGACATAGGCTTGATTCTCTATAGCCCTTGCCCTAAGCAATATTTCCCAGTGTGCAAGTCCTGTGTCTTTTGTAAAAGCTGCGGAAACAACAATTAGATTGGTTGTATCTTCTCGAATTGACTTTCGTCGATACAATTCTGGAAATCTCAAATCATAACACACAGAAAGTAAAGTATTTCCTGCTGGAGTCTCTAACGATATTGGGCTCTCTCCCGCTATACAATAACGAGTTTCATTATGCTGCTCTTCTCCGTTTGAAAATTCAAAAAGATGTATCTTGTCGTATCTAGCCTTCCTAATTCCTAGATCATCGAAAACAATCATTGAATTAAAAACCTTATTTTTATTTCTAGACTTTATGGGTATAGTACCCCCAATTACCCAAATAGCATTTTCTTTTGCAACGCTACTCAAGAATTCCTGTACTTCAGATTTATCACCTATTTCAGAGGTCACAACATCTGTCTCTGCTACGGACAACTTTTCCTTCTCATAATTTCCCATAAATGAAAAATATTCTGGTAACAATACAAGTCTTGCTCCTTTTTCAGCACATCTTCCAACACTTTCTTTTATTTTTTCTAAGTTTTGTCTGACGGAATCTGTTGAAATCATCTGGATCGCAGCAACCCTACACACTTTTTTAGTTTGCATCACGTAGATTTTCCTGCTTTAAAATTTTATTGTCTTTTTGGTTAAAGCTTTTTAAAGAGTTTTTTTCAACTTCGGGATTTAGTAAATCCCCAGAAATTTTATATTCAAATGCCAAAATTTTCCTTAGGGGATCCCTCATTATATACTGAGCTAAAAAACTACCAAGACCAATAGCTGGATTTACTAACACATAACCTAAGGAAGCCAACCCTGCATTAAAATTTGGTAGAACTAAAACTCTTATACGTTGAGTTTTTTTTATTAAATTTACATTTCCTTCCGTAAAAACAGTCGCTTGGGTTCCGAGTACTCTCAAATTATTCGTTTCAGCAATTCCACCTGCCAAGCGTACATCACCTCGCATTCTATCAAATGAAAAGCCCTCACTTAAAACATCTTCAAAATTTAATTTAAGTCTCTTGGATAATGATTGTAAGTTAAATAACCCAATTAACCGACCCAAGCCAGGTTCTGCTTTAATAAACTTCCCTCCCACAATGTCGACTGATAACGCCCCGAAAATTTCTTCCAATCCCACATCCATTGGGGTTCCAAACCAAGAGACCTGGCCCGATAAAATACCACTAGCTTTTCCTAATAACCCTGTGAAACCAACTTTATCAAAGAGTGTCTGGATATTCTCTGATTCAAGCCTAAAATTAATTTCTGTTACCGTTTTATTTGAAGCATGTACATTGCCGTCCTCATCATATCTCGAGAAATAATCTAAATTTCCTGGTTTTTTCCAAAATCCAGTTGAATAAAATGAAAAGTCGTCAGACGATAAAGACAATTCTTCAATTTCCCAAATATTATTTTTAGGTTTATGAAGTAAGTGAAGTTTTAGATTACCCAAAACTCCAAACTTATTTTCAAAGTTTTCAGCTGTGACTGTAATGTCAAAGTCTTTTTTGGACAATTTAGAAAGACTTTTAAATTCAAATTTTTTCTCTACTTTAGAAAAATCGTTAGGCTTTTCGTTTATAATTTTGAGCTGATTTAAATTAATATCTACTGAATTAGTGTCTCGAAACCAAATTATGGAACCGTTTGTTTGATCTGATGCTAAGTCACCAGACCAACCTGAATGATCGCTGTAAAACAATCCTTCAAAATTCTCTATCACGTTATCGTTCCATGTGATTTTGGTTGCTCCAAGTTTAACCTTGGTTTCTTTAACATCACTTACAACGTTTAAAAAATTAGATCCTGTATTATTTAATATAAAAGAAAAAAAGTTAAAATAATCTACAAGATTTATATCGTCCCCATTAATGTCTATAAAATTTCTACTGCCCTTCCATTCTGATTCATAACCCTCTTCTTTCCAAGATCCTGTATTTGACTTACCGATTTCGAGATTAAAATAAGATTGTGTTGGACTGGACTTTTTTCCACCTATGGATCGTTCAGAAATAATTTTATTTAAAAATTTAAATTTTTCCTGTGGTACTTCTATGGCAAGCATTGACTGTTGGTTTTCGTAATAATCGGCTGTCTCTCTTTGGAAATTTAAAGATATATTTTTTTTATCTGCTGTTTGCTTTTCAAATACTCCAGGGACTCTAATTTCTACTCCAACAAGGTCAGAAGCCCCAGTAACGAAAAAACCAGTCCTGCTATACTCAATGTCTAGCTTATATTTAGCCTTACCTTCTACATATTCCGTTTTTACCAACTTTTCTTTACCCAACCCCCAAGAAAGCAAGTGGTCTGCATCAAACAATCCTTCCAAGTGAATATTTGAAGAACCTGTATTGGTGTCACTAATTTTTGATGCNTTAAAGTATTCTCCAAGGCTTTCCCCTTCTATTTCAAGAGCTACCAATTTTTTTTTACTAAAAATGATATCTCCTTGCACTACTTTTAGAATGGGTAAATAAGTTCGTAATGTAACCTGATTTTTTTTNAAACTAAGTTTTCCAAAAACCTCCGACTCTTTTAAATTTTTCAAATTTAGTGTTAAAAAAAGATTTATGTCTCCCGTACCTCTAGCAGACATACCGTCTGTCAGTCCTTTTAACCAGTCCTTTATAGGACTATTGTTGGAATAGTCAATCATGTTCTGGGTTGGGCCACTTACAACTCCAGTTAATTTCAGAGTTGGGTCTTTTTTCATATCAGCAATTTGACCACTGACGTTACTAATTTGATTACCATTCACTTCCCCAGAAACATTTTTTAATGTCAAGGTTCGACCTTCAATTATCAATTCACCAGATAANTTTTGAATCGCNGGCCATTTATCTGAGAAAGCTAGATCGAGATCTTTTGGAGAAAATNNAAACTTTAATTCTTTCTTCAAAACCTTGTTTTTTTCAGCGTATAACGCNCCTTTGTAATAAATGGACCCAGGAATTTCATCTCCCGAAATAAATGCTTTTTTTATCCACTCTCTTGTCTTTGGACCCACTTTATAAGGTAAATAGTTTGAAACAATTTGCGGATCTTTAAAGACAATGTCACCAACCACATCAGTAAAAAGTTGTTTTTCTTTAAAACTTAAATCACCTTTCAAACTAAGTCTCATCTCAGGGTTTTCTAGAGTTAGTTTTGATATTTCAAACAAANGTTCAACATAAGCATCCTTTTTTTCATTGAAGATTTCATTAAATGTAAAATCAGAATTTACAAAAGACCCCTCTATTTCTGAAAAATAATAATTTCCAGTTGGAAAAATGTCTTTTAACTGGATATTTACTTCACTTCCCTTGAAATTAACTTTAAATAATCCTTTTTTGAGAAGAAAACTCCCATCTAATCCATTTACAGAAAAATTATGTTTCTCAATCCTCAAATCTAAATTTTTATACTCAGCTAAAATTTTACTATTTTCAAAAAATGTTTTTAANTTCACTTTATTTTTTTCTTTAAAATAATCTTCCGANAACTCAATTTTTATTGATTCCCAAACCCCTTTTATCCTAAAATTTTGGTTCGCGGCGAAAGCAAAATTTAATTTATTCATTAAATCAAATAAATTTATATTGTTAATTTTATTCAAGATTATTTTTGGTTTGTTTTTATTATTGTCGTTTTCAAACTTTATCAAGCCGAGACTTAAAGTATCGATTTCATCCGATGTGCGCAAAAATTGAGTTTTAATCTTGGTTTTCTCAACTTTTAATAATTTTGCATGATGCAGAAAACTTATAAATACTTTTGAGGCCTTATCAAGATTTCCCTCAATGTTTTTTTTCTTGTCAAGACTTCTTATTTCTTCTGCAACAACCAACTGAAGTGACTTTAATATTATTTCATCAAACGCAACATCGCCACTTAGCATAGATATTATGCTTGCAGGACCAATCCTTAAAGTTAGTTCATCCATAATTAGCGTTGAGAAAACAAAATCTTCGGTGTTGGATAGTTTTAGGTTCTTTATATCGAGTTTCGGGAACAGCCATTTATCCCAAGTTATACTTGCGTCTTTAATTTCTAAATTAAAGTCTTTCAATAAATCAAATCTTGCAACAACCCTACCAAGTTGATCTGGGTTGTTGAGAGACCGAATGACCTCTGGCGCAAGCCAAAGCCTAACCGTAGCAATTCCTGAAGCTGTAATAAAAAAAAACAGCACTACTGTACTCAAAAGAATCTTAACTAACTGGGAGATAAGTGCTTCTTTGTTTTTTAGCATAAAGAATATAAATATTGTTTGTTTTTCAATTCTACCCAATTTTTTTTGTTTTTTTACAATCTAAATAAAGTACTATTTTANGATGNCNNCACAGATNCCGATAAATACGCTAGCACAGTCGTCTTGGTTCGTATCAGATTTTGAAAAATTCCAGCGTAAGGGGATTTTACTGGACCCAGGTCAAGCCATAACGAAAGATGTTCTCGAAAAACATCTCAAAATGTTTTGGCCAGACCTCCTAACTGACATAGAGAGTTTCAATCCTGAAAGACTTAAACAGTATAAAAAGTCATGTTACATATCAATTATTGAAAGAGATCTATCCAAAAAAGCATCTTTTTCAGAAAATACAGAAAGTATCAGCATTTTGGCTGATATTTGTATCCAAATTGCCCTAAATAGTTCAATAAAAATTCTTTCAAGAACAATGCCGTTAAAGTTTCATTCCACACTAAAAACCATGGAGCTATTTATCATCGCAATGGGGAAGCTTGGAGGAAAAGAACTTAATCCGTCGTCGGATATTGATATTATATTTTACGCACCTTTTAAAAATTCATCTGTTGATAGTGCTGAAGAATTTCAAGAGAAAGAGCTATTTTGGGTAAATGTTGTAAAAAAAATTTTAAAGACCTTATCTCACATATCTGAAAATGGATTCCTTTACCGAGTCGACACTAGGTTAAGGCCGTTCGGAAATGCAGGGCCGATGATTACATCTTTTTCTTCACTGCAAAATTATTTTGTCAAAGACGCATTAGACTGGGAAAGATATGCATGGACTAAATTTAGGGTCTGTAATAGCAATGTACTTTTGGAAGAAAAAGAGTTTTTAAAGCAAAAAATAAAACTTGAAAACATGGTGAATGACTTTTTATATCGTCCTTTTCCAGACTTTAATATGATAGGAGCATTGCGGCTTATAAACAGGAAAATCATCTATCATAATCGTGACAAAAAACAAACGAACTATTTTTCCTTCGATTTAAAAAAAGAGTTTGGCGGAATTAGGTCAGTCGAGATAATTATCCAATTTTTTCAGCTTGCCAAAGGAGGACAGCACAGAGAATTGCAAACGCCCTCATTTTTTAAAGCTCTTGAAACTATAAAAAAACTTGGTCTTCTTGACAAAGAATGTTGTGCTCACCTCCTTAATGGTTATATTTTTCTCCGAAAAATAGAACATATTCTCCAGTATCAAGAAAACCGACAAACCCACTTTTTTTCAGAAAAAGTCCAAGGTATAGATGATATCTGTAATAAATTATCNTTTAAAGACTTTGAGTCTTTAAAAAATTCANTGTTAACACATATTCAAAATATTAAAGATACTTATCAAGAAATATTTTCAGACAACCCTACAAAATTAAAAAAAGATATCTTTTTTAATAGTAATAAAAAGATTAATGATAAAACGATTAAGAGAAATAAATTTAGTAATGATGAAAAAAATCCATATCTTGAAAGATTATATGAAAAGATAAAAGGAAGAACTCCTTATCTGGCACTACTTAACGAAAGTCAAGATCTTGGAGATAAGCTCGTACACCTTAATGAACGTTCGTCGTGGGTAGGTGATTTTCTAATACAGTATCCAAAATTGATGGACCTTCTTGTCTACGGGAACATTAAAGATAAAAAATTAACAATGTCAGGAATTTCTGAGCAGCTTGATTTAGAACTATCTCATATCAGGAAAACCAATAAATCAGATATTGAAAATAGTCTGAATTTGATAAGGGACGTTTATCATAGGAATCTTTTCGTAATTGTGGCTCAAGGTATTTACAAAGACCTATCAATCACTGAATTTTCGGATAACTTATCCACCCTAACAGAAGCAATCCTCGATATAACATTCGACTTAGCTCTGCGGTTTACTAATTTAGAAAAGGTTGACCACGGAATAGGGATTATAGCGTTTGGAAAACTCGGAACCAGAGAATTAGATTTAGGATCTGATTTAGATTTGATTTTTCTCACAAAAGACCAAGAAACAGCGCATAAAGAAGAAACAATAAAGGTTATTAAAAAGTTTATTTCTTGGATTGAACTTCGAACTTTTTCAGGAAGATTATTCAAAATTGATACCGCTCTTAGACCCAATGGAACGTCAGGGTTACTTGTTTCCTCATTGGANGCATTTTCCTCATATCAAAAAAATGACGCTTGGTACTGGGAACACCAAGCGCTTACAAAAGCAAGNTTTTTGACAGGAGATAAAAATATTGCTGAAAAGTTTGAATGCATTCGAANAGAAGTTATCCGACTACCTAAAAACTTAACTTCTCTAACTGAGGAAATTATTTCAATGAGAATGCTAATGACAAGTAAAAGCCCAAGTAAAAACCATGNCTTACTGGCTGATTTAAAAAATTCCNGGGGAGGGCTTATTGATATTGAATTTATCGTTCAGTATATTGTGCTGGCCTATTCGTCTGAGTGCCCTGACCTTTGTATGAATAAAGGAAATTTCTTTTTATTAAAATTGATCGGAGAAAAAAAATTAGCTCCCAAAGCAATGGTAACCAAGGTTGCAAATATTTTTCTAAAATATAGGACTTTAATTCATGAGAATCGTTTACAAAGTTTAAATAACAAGTTGTCAACAGAGATAATTGAAAATGATATGAAGTGCGTTGTTAACCTTTGGAATATGGTTTTTACCAATAAACCAAAAAAAATAAGGCCTCTCAATCAAATTCGTTCAAAGATAAAGTAGAATCAAAGGTCCCACACAGATAGAGATTAAGATGATTGATTCGATGGATGAACGCGAAGGCTTTATTTGGATGAATGGTACATTTGTGCCGTGGAAAGAAGCGAAAATTCATGTTTTAACGCATACATTACATTATGGAATGGGGGTTTTTGAAGGCATTAGATGTTATAAAATCTCCAAGGGTGGAGCTGTTTTTAGACTTAAGGACCACATCGATCGGTTGTTTAAATCAGCGAAAATTTTTGAAATTGAAATCCCCTTTGATGAAAATGTTATTTTTGATGCCGTCATTGAGTCAATTAAGAAAAATTCTCTTCACTCCTGCTACATTAGGCCGTTAGTGTTCTATGGACCTGAAAAAATGGGACTCAGTACTAAAGGTTGTGCAGTTAACGTTATGGTTGCTAGCTGGCATTGGGGTACGTACCTCGGAGAAGAAGGGTTATCGAAAGGAATAAAAGTAAAAACTTCATCATTCACAAGACACCATGTTAACTCAGCTCTTGTAAGGGCAAAAGCTTGTGGTTATTACATCAACTCAATCCTGGCACACCAAGAAGTTTCGCGCTATGGTTATGACGAAGCACTAATTTTAGATACCGATGGATATGTTTCTGAAGGTGCAGGTGAAAATATTTTTATCGTGCGAAATGGTATGTTAATAACAACTGATCTTTCGACCTGTTTAGAAGGCATCACCCGAGATACGGTTATTTCCTTAGCAAAAAATCTCAATATCAAGCTGATAGAAAAAAGAATTACGAGAGACGAAATATACACTTCAGAAGAAGCTTTTTTTACTGGTACAGCTGCTGAAATCACACCAATTGTTTCTCTCGATGATAGAATTATCGGGAGTGGCAGGCTAGGACCAGTAACCGAAGAATTACAAACTCTTTTTTTTCGAGTTGTGAACGGCGAAAGTAAACAATACAAGCAATGGTTGACTTATATTTAATCTATAAATGAAAACAATCACTGGAAAAATTATTGAAATAGATAAAGCTACAGCTACTTGTCCAACTAAAGAAAGCTGGAACCATCATCCGAAAGTATTTTTAAACTTGGAAATTGGAAAAACTGTTCAGTGTCCTTATTGTGGAACCAAATTTACCAGAAAGACTTAGAGCTAACTACTATTTCTTTTTTAATCTTTGCAACTCTGCGTTTACTTTAGCTCGTAAAATTTTATTGTCGTTATAAAACTCCAAAGCAGTAGAAAGTTGTTCAATTGCGTACCTATCCATCCCATTAACAATGTAGGCTCTCGCAAAATAATAATGTGCTTCCATCTTATTTCCATTTTTAAATGCCATAAATGCTCTCTTTTTCAAAAACCAATCATCGTTAGGATACAACTGACTAGATAGTCTTGATAAAGTTTTAAAATCAGTCTGCTCATTTTTTAAAAAGAGTATGCTCATTTTAAGTCGTAATAGTGTTCTTCTCATCCAATTAGGAATGCCATCCTTCTCAAGAAAAGAAACTTGTGAAGATGCTTTTTCGAGTTGCTTTAGTTTTAATAAATAGTTGATTTTACTAATTTTTAAAATTTTGTTTTTTACACCTGTACTTTTTATCTCTCTCAAATTAACTTCCTGAACAACTTCGTCTATAATTCTCTCCGCATCAATATTTCTATCTGTATTGAGTGCCTGCCAGAAACTATAATGCTTTCTGGCAATATCTGTACTTATGTTCTCCTTCAAATACAAGTTTTTTGCTGTTGCGAAAAAACCGATCAATAAATCAAAAACTTCTTCTGTCTCATTGTTTTCTACTATCGAACTTTTAAAGTTTTTATTCGCTACTCTTCCACTTAAGTCAGAAAGACGCTCCACTGTTAGAGGATGAGTTCTCAACCAAGAGGATGTTTCATTTCTTCCTGCTAGGAATGTTTGTTGTTGAATTCGGTCCAGCATTTGAGTCATATATTTAGGATGAATTTGGAGATCCAACAAATATTCCATTCCCTTTTTATCTGCTTCATTCTCGGCATGACGAGAGAATTCAAGTTCTTTTTTCATAGCCATCGTTTGTCCGAGAGACAATGCTCCTAGAGCTGAATCAGTTCCTCCACTCCCAATAATTAGCGCTGATAGAAGGGCAGCCATGAGCATTAAATTATTTGAGTCTTTTCTAGCAGAATATCTCCTTGAAATATGTCTTTGAGTCAGATGCGCTATTTCATGACACAAAACTGCAAATAACTCCCGATGGTCTTTTACCTTTGTAATTAACCCTTTATTTAGACCTATAAAATTTCCAGGAAGAGCGAAGGCATTTAATTTTTCATCATCTATAAAAAAGATCTTTACTCTGTTAAAACTTTGAAAATTGGAATATCTTTGCTCTTCCGAAAACTTATCTGACAGTAATAATTTTGAAAGCTTATGCATGATAAAATCTTCCAATAATGGATAATCCAAAAATGTTTGAGAAGATTTTATGTTTGAATAAACTTTTCTACCAATTTGGAACTCTTCCTGAAGGGTAGTGACTGTTGAATCTGAGCCTAAAGAAGGCAAAGGGTTTGACCATGACGATATACTGTATCCTAAAGATAGAGTAAGTGGAATGAGTATGGAAAATGAACTAATGTACAGTTTTTTTTTATTGAAAAAAATTAACTTTTTGGGTAAGAAATTCATATGAATACAAAAAACTTAAATCATTTTAACGAAAAAGGTGATGCTCACATGGTTGACATTGGAGCAAAGAAAATTAGTAATCGAACAGCAACGGCTTCAGGAAAAATTTTTCTAAATAAAGAAACCTTAGAATTAATCCTAACAGGAAAATCAAAAAAAGGTGATGTCCTTTCCGTTGCTAGAATTGCTGCGATACAAGGCTGTAAACAGACCAGTTCCCTAATCCCATTGTGTCACCAAGTATCAATATCCCATGTAAGTGTTGATTTTTCTGAATGTTATTCCCCTCCAACAATTAAAATAGTTGTAAGTGTAGAAAGTCAGGGGCAAACCGGTGTTGAGATGGAAGCATTAGTTGCTGTAAACATAGGATTGCTTACGATTTATGATATGGTTAAAGCGGTAAATAGGGGTATAGAATTCGGCGAAATTGGACTCGACTTTAAAGGAGGAGGTCAATCGGGAAATTGGCAAAGAGTTAAGAGTAGATAATTCTAGCAACACAAGATAACGAAATTAAATCAATTTAAAACGATTTTCGAAATACAGCCCATCTAAGAAAACATAAAAAATCCTTGCTCAATATTTGTGGTCAACACCCAATTAACACACCCCCTCATCTTTTTTAAATATATATGTAACATAGCTGTTCATGTGGGGTGAGATCAAAGATAAAGGACGCTAAAGCAAAGTCCTCCTATTTAAAAAAAATCTCTCTGTTTTCTTTTAATTCCTCAGTGTTAGGTCTGAGTCCTGTCCACAGAAAAAAACTCTCTGCAGCCTGTTCAACTAACATCGAAAATCCGTCAAAAACCTTCGGGCATCCAGCTTTACTTGCTTTCTCTAAAAATGTTGTCAATTTTTTTGAATAAAATAAATCAATAGCCACCTCCGAAGTCTCAAAAAATTTTGGATCTATTAAATCTTCGTCAGAATCCATGCTACCAGACGTAGCATTTACAATAATATCAAATCCCTGTACTAACGATTCAATTCTGGATTTTTCTTTCATTTTTAACTCCCTGAGTGAAACAAAAGATATATTGCTGCCATTGAATTGATTTTTTATATCACTCAATCTTTGAAAAGACCGGTTAGCAAGGGTAATACTTTTTGGTGAAAGATCAATTAAGGGGCCTAAAATACCCTTCGTGACACCACCCGCACCAATAATTAGTAAATTTTTCTTCGTTATATTGTTTCTTATAGACTTTTCCATAGATTTTATAAAACCAATTCCATCGGTGTTATCGATAAAGAATTTTCCTTCTTTAATTCCAACAGTGTTAGCACACTTTGCTTCAAAAGCTCTCTTAGAAATTAAATATTTTCTGGATAAGGCTAACGCAAACATATCTTCCTTGAGCGGAACTGTCACGTTAACGCCTTCATATCCCAATTCAATCAAGTCATCGATCTGATTTGATAATAGCTCTCTGCTGACTTGAACTTTATTATAAGTAACTTGCAGATTAGTTTGTTTTGCAAATAATTGGTGGATTTCTGGTGACTTAGAGTGACTTATTGGATACCCAATGACTGCAAACTTGTACATATCTTCCTCTACATTGCTTATTCATTACACAAATAACATCATGACTTATTTGCTAACCTTGCAACGAAAGAATCTACCAGGCCATCGAAACTTCCGTTTGACATGAAAATTACACTATCGCCTTTATCAACCATAGAATAAAGCTGGTTAGAAATTTTTTCAATGGAGACTGAGACTGTCAGTCGATCTTTCAAGTTATCTAAAATTGCTTCTGCATCCCACTCAATACCTTTACTGTAGACAAACAGATAATCCACACCGTCAAATGCCAAGCTTAAATCTTTCTGCATTGAACCCAGTTTCATAGAATTCGACCGAGGTTCAAATACCACTATCAGTTTTTTATTAATTACGTCATGGTCTTGTACAAGCATATTCTTTTTAAAAGCATTAATAGTCTCCCTTACTGCAGTTGGATGATGTGCGAAATCATCGAAAACTTTCACACCTTTCAAATCAGCTTTTTGCTCTAATCTTCTTTTCACTCCTTTAAAATTCTCTAAATATTGATTTATTTTTTTAATATCTATTCCGAACTCGTTAGCTAAATAATATGCTCCTGTAACATTACTCATATTGTGAACACCTATTAACGGACTATTAACCATACCTAACTTTTTTTTCTCCTTAAAAATATCAAAACAATTTTTCTTACTATTGCTGACTTCGCGAAAATATAATTCGGACAAATCATTAAAATAATTTATTTTGCTCCACATACCCTGTTTAATAACATCATTTAACGCTTTACTTTCTCGGTTTGAAAATATTTTTGTCTCGTTACTTAGGGTTCTAATCCAATGATGAAACTGTCTTTTTATATCTGTCAAATCCGAAAAAATATCGGCATGATCAAACTCAAGATTATTTAACAGCACATATCTGGCCTTAAAGTGCAGGAACTTTGATCTTTTATCAAAAAAAGCTGTATCGTATTCATCTGCCTCAACAACAAAAGGGGAGTTGATTGAACCTAGTCTGGCGGACGCCTTAAAATTTAAAGGCATACCTCCTATCAAATAGCCAGGGTTTAATCCATTAGACTCTAAAAACCAAGTTATTAAAGAAGCTACAGTGGTCTTGCCGTGAGTACCAGCAATTCCAATTATGCAACGATCTTTGATGAGCTCTTTAGCTAAAAAATCAGGACCAGAAGTGTAATTTTTATTTTTGGCTAATATTTGCTCGACTAATGGCATTCCCCTTGTAGCAACATTGCCAATGACCCACAGATCGGGTTCCTCCAGCGTTGGATGAACATCGAAACCTTGGTATAAACCAATATCTTGATTTTTTAATTGAGTACTCATCGGAGGGAGAAAGCGAGCATCTGAACCCGTAACCTTGTACCCCTTCTCTTTCGCTAAAATCCCTAAGCCAGCCATAAAAGTGCCGCAAATTCCGATAATATGTACATGCATGATGTTATTCTACGTTGATATTTGAAGGAAAACAGTGAATTTAAAAGAAGATCTTTTATCCATGACAACTAGGCTTATCGTTGAAGAGGGTTTTGATTATAATACCGCTAGAAAAAAAGCAAACTTGACCTTGCTAAGAAATAAAAAAAACCAATTTAAAAAGTCGTTAACAAGAGAAGAGATTGATGAGGCTGTTAAAGGTTATCTTGAGTTTTTTTACGCAGATGATCTCAAAGAAAGACTTATAATTCTGCGTCATAAAAGCCTATCTTTGATGGAGGAATTAAGCAAATTTAGGCCTATAATGATAGGGGAAGTTAGCAGGGATATCGCTACTGCTTTTACATTCATAAAAATTTGTGTGTTTTCCGATTCTTCCAAAGAAATATTAGTTCGACTATTTGACAAAAATGTGAATCCAAAGACTAGTGAACTGAAACATCCATTTACTCAAAAGAATGTGGAAGTACTAGATTTTGACTGGGATGACCATAAGACCTTGCTATACTGTCTTCCCTGTAATGACTTAAACTTTTCATCAAAAGGTATATCGCTTAACACCTTAAAAACTCTCATAGAAAACTAAAAAATGCAGACAAAAATTTATGTAGGTGTGCTATTGATTGGATTCATCGGTTCTATTTCTTTTTTTATATTTGAACGGGAACAGGTGAAGGGTAGTATTGAATCATTCTCTTCTGAATACATGTTGCGTCCAAATGACGAGAAACCATCAAAAATAAAATTTGGAAAAGAAATAACAATTATTAATTTTTGGGCAACATGGTGTGCTCCCTGTATAGAGGAAATGCCCATGCTTTCAAACTTTCATGAAACAAACAAAAACGTAGGAATATCAGTTGTTGGTGTTGCTATAGATAATAAGACGAACGTAACTAGATTCCTTGAAGAAAATGAAATAAGTCATGAAATTTTTATTGCTGGGGCAAAGGGAACGGATATGATGGAAAAAACTGGTTTGAATCCGAAAAATATCTTGCCTTTCACAATATTAGTAGACAAAAGACTCGAGGTAATTGAAAAAAAGGTAGGCAAAATAACGAAAGATGAGCTATTATATTGGGCAGATAGTGTAGAAAGATAAATTTTGGTGAAATTTCAGCAAACCGTCTTAGTCCTTAATGGACCAAACCTAAATAAGCTTGGAACTAGAGAACCAGATGTTTATGGTAACTCTACTTTAGCCGAAATTAATGCTGAACTAGCAAGTATGGGAGAGAAAAACAAAGTTCATGTGGAATGTTTTCAATCTAACCACGAAGGTGAAATTATTGATAAAATTCATTCCTATTCCGATAACGCAGATTTAATTGGTGTAATAATTAATGCTGGCGCTCTTACCCACACCAGTATTGCTATTAAAGACGCCCTATTAATCTTTAAAGAGGTCCCAATTATAGAGGTTCATTTAAGCAACATTTACAAGAGGGAAAAAGAACGTCATTTTTCCTACATCTCAAATTTAGCAACTGCGGTAATTTGCGGGCTGAATTTCCATGGTTATATTTATGCTCTGCAATATTTGATACAGGTAGAAAATGGATTTAAGGAAAGTTAAAAGTTTGATCGATTTAGTGTCTGAATCTGATATTTCTGAGTTGGAAATTTCAGAGGGTCAGGATAAAGTAAAAATCGTAAAGACAGCAAAAGATTCTGGAAGTTACCCACCTTCAATCTCAAAAGACTACATAACGTCACATAATCGACAGGAGGGAAACAACTCAAGTGATAGTAGTTTAGAAGATCTAAAAAAACAATCATCAGTAAAAGAAGAAGGTTTGTTAATTGTTTCTCCAATGGTTGGAACTTTCTATCGTGCTCCATCACCAAATTCCGCTCCTTTTGTAAATATAGGCGATCAAATAACGGAAGGACAGACATTATGCGTCGTAGAAGCAATGAAATTAATGAACGAAGTACCAGCTGACAAAAATGGAGAGATAAAAGAAATCCTAGTAGAAAATGGTCAACCAGTAGAGTTTGGGCAAGCACTCTTCCGATTAGCTTAAAATGTCTTTATTCTCTAAAATTCTTATAGCAAATAGGGGTGAAATCGCTCTAAGGATACAAAGAGCTTGCCGAGAATTGGGTATTAGAACAGTTGCTGTCTACTCTAAGGCAGATATGAATGCCAAATATGTAAAGTTAGCAGACGAGGCGGTATGCATTGGTCCAGCTTCTCCCAAAGATAGCTACTTAAATATACCCGCGATAATTGCTGCTGCTGAAGTTACTGAGGCCGAAGCAATTCACCCCGGCTATGGTTTTCTTTCAGAAAATGCTGATTTTGCAGAGCAAGTACTTAAGAGTGGCTTTTCTTTCATTGGCCCGCCACCCAATATTATTAGACAAATGGGGGATAAAATACAAGCAAAAAAAATTATGACAAAAGAAGGAGTACCTTGTGTTCCTGGTTTTTCAAAAGAGTTACCAAACGACAAAACAGAATTAATAGAAATTGCCAAATCTATCGGTTTTCCTATCATGATCAAAGCAGCAGGTGGAGGAGGTGGTAGAGGTATGAGAGTCGTTTATGCTGAAAATGATTTGTTCGAAAGTGTAAAGATGACTGAAAATGAAGCTGAACAGGCTTTTAAAAATTCAACAGTATACCTAGAGAAGTATCTACCAAACCCTCGACACATAGAGATTCAAGTTTTATCAGATAGCCATGGGAATTGTATTCATTTGGGAGAAAGAGACTGCTCTATCCAAAGGAGACACCAAAAGATAATAGAAGAAACACCAGCACCAAAACTGTCTGATGGTGATAGAACTATGATAGGAGATATTTGTACCGCCGCTTGTAAAAAATTTGGTTTTGTTGGAGCTGGGACGATCGAATTTTTATATCAAGATAATAGATTCTATTTCATTGAAATGAATACTAGAATCCAAGTGGAGCATGGTATAACTGAAGAAGTGACAGGAATTGATCTTGTTCAAGAACAGATTTTGATAGCAGCTGGGGAAAAGCTATCATTCTGCCAAAGTGATGTTTCTCTCAGCGGGCACGCTATAGAATGTAGAATAAATGCCGAAGATCCGGAATCTTTTGTTCCTTCGCCTGGTACTATATCGAACTGGCACGCTCCAGGCGGTCCAGGGGTGCGTATCGACTCCCATATTTACGTAAATTATTCTGTCCCTCCTTACTATGATTCCTTGATCGGAAAAATAATTGTCTACGGAAAGGATAGACAACAGGCAATTTCAAAGATGCGGGTTGCTCTATCTGAAACTATTGTTGAGGGAATTAGAACAAACATTCCTATACACAAAAAAATTATTGAAGATAATAGGTTCATTGCTGGTGGTGTAAGCATAAATTACCTCGAGGCTAAATTAGATAAATAAAGAGAAATGCTTACCAAATATATTTTCGAAATTGAATGTGAACATCTTTCGGAAAGGAAACAACACATTCTTTTCTCTATTTTGTCTGACGAGCTAATTGATAAGGGATGCTCGTCTATTTCTAATATTTGTATCAAAGAGGAATTTATCAGTCCACTTAAATATATTGAAGTATTGTGTGGAACAGAAATTAAAAAGAAAGCTATACAATGTTGCATACAACAGTTTGTTAATATTAGAAATATTGACCAACTTTTTTTTAACGAGAATATAAATTGGGTTGAGGAATACAGAAGCAACACAAATCCTATAAAAATACTTGATCGATTTTTAATTTGCCCTGATTGGCACAAGCCCGAACAGCTGTTTGACAATCTTACAGTAATAAGAATTAACCCAGGATTGGCTTTCGGAACTGGACTGCATTCAACTACCCAACTCTGTTTGCAGTATGTATCTGAACTAGAATTCAGTGGTAGAAAGATTCTAGATGTTGGATGTGGTACTGGAATCATAGGAATTGCATGTTTAAAATCCAACGCCAAAAAAGTAATCTTTGTTGATAATGATCTAGTAGCACTTAACGTAACACGGGAAAACTTAAAAAAAAATAAATGTGGAGATAATCGATTTTTATGTAACTCTGTTTCAAAAGTCCCTGAAAAGGTCGATTATATTTTTGCGAATATTCTTTTAAATCCATTAAAAAAAATGTCGAAAAGCATCCTTAAGAAACTAAAGAAAGGGGGTAGAGTTTACCTGTCTGGTATCTTAATCGGTCAGGTAAGCGAACTGCTTGCCTCATATACGAATGCTTCTGATGGAATGATTGAAAAAGTAAGTGAAAAAAAACTTAAACAGTGGGTTTGCGTCGAACTATCCTTCAAATAGGGGTTTATATGAAAAAAATTATTCAAGTAAGTGGCTCTGTTGCCTTTGATACAATTCTAAAATTCGAAGGTTTATTCTCTGAAAATCTTCCTTCCACCAAAAGTGGTCCTATCGGCTTATCATTTTTTTGTCCAGAAATGAAAAAGGAACCTGGTGGATGTGCGGCTAATATCTGCTATAACCTTTCCTTGCTAGAACAGAATTGCTCACTCCTAGGATCATTCGGGAAAGACGGAGAGACATATTTTAATGGGCTAAAAAATCGTGGAATTGATACCAGTTTTTCTAAATTGCATGAAGATTGTTTCACAGCACAGGCAGTTATAACGACCGACTCTGGTGGCGATCAAATTACTAGCTTTCACCCTGGAGCTATGGCTTTGTCTGGCAAGATGGGAATTTCAAATCTAGAAACATCTTATGGGATAGTTTCCCCAAATAGCTATGATGCAATGCTCAGGCATGCAACGGAATTTGAAGAGCGGCATATTCCATTTATTTTTGATCCAGGCCAAGCTTTACCGATGTTTGAAAAAAAAGATGTTCTTAGATTAATACATATGGCTTCTTGGTTGACGCTCAATGAATATGAAGGAGAGCTTCTTAGCCAGATCTTAGAACAGGACCTCAACTCCATAGTTAATAAACTTAATACCGTAAAAGGTAGTGCAATAATTCAAACATTAGGTGAAAACGGAGCCCGAGTGTTCACTAAAGACGAAGCTTTTTCTGTAAATCCTATACAACCCATTAAAGAAAGTGACCCTACTGGCTGTGGCGACGCATTCCGGGCTGGTTTATTATGCGGTTTTAACTTAAAGCACAATATTCAAAAGGCTGTAATGTTTGGGAATGCCATGGGTTGTGTAAAAGTAGAAAAAGATGGTGCACAAAATCATAGAATTAGCCTTCGAGAACTTCAAAAAATGGTTGAGAAAAACTATACTTGAAGATCTAGCCAACAACTACCTACTTAACTAATAAAATGACCCCACATAGGTGTGGGGTCTCCTACAAATTTCTGCAACGCCTAAACAATTACGGGCGACTACCTGAAGGAAACGGCCACGTACTACTTAGGGACTGTGTGCT
>NYVY01000018.1 GCA_002684875.1 Pseudomonadota bacterium | reverse complement strand
ATAAGAAGCGTCATAGCTGGTGTCTGTTTTATAATCCTCTAATGCTTGGCACATTACGAGTCTCTAAATGTAACAGAAACCTTTAGAAAAAAACTTTGAAAAAAGCTATGCTTTAGGTTTGTATTTATTACAGAGATTGACTTTATTTATTTTTGCGTCGATTAAAAAAAATTAAATAAAAGCCTAGTTATGACTGAGTTCTTATTGAGATATTAAGGTAAGTTTTATAGTTAAAATCCAACCCTAATTTTTTTATAATGGGGTCCAATAGAAAGTGATAAATGAGAGTTATTTTTATTAGGCATGGACAGACTTCCTGGAACAAAAAAAAAAAATTCAGGGGCAACTAGATATAGGCTTAGATGATGAGGGTTTTAGCCAGTCATTAAAAATTAGAGATGCTTTAAAAGACTTTAAACCTGCACTAATTTTCTGTAGTCCTTTAAAAAGAAGTCAAGCAACAGTAGAGCCACTAGTAAAAGAAAAGAAATGCGCTATCATATATTCAAGACATCTTTTAGAAAGGAAATTTGGTGTAGTTGAGGGTATGGCATTGAATGAAATGAATTTAAAGTGCAATCAAAAAAAAAGAAAATTATTGTTGCAAACAGAAAATCCTACGTACCGTCCAAAAGGTGGTGAAAGTTTAAAAGATATTGAAAAAAGAGTATTAATGTTTTTAATGTTATTACAAAAGCAAACGTTTTTAAATAATGTAGTTTGTATGACTCATGGTGGATTCTTGAATGTTTTATATAAAACGGTAAAACAAATCCCGCTAAATACAAAGAGAGATTGGAATGTCCCCAACGCAGCTTTTTTTCACTTAGAAATCATGACTAAAGAAAATAAAATAATAAAATGGGCAGATACCGATCACTTAAATACAGGGTCAGTTTTAGATGAAAACTAATTCATGTAAACGTGTTTGTATTTTCTGTGGCTCTAGGCTCGGTAACTCAAAGGTCTGGACCAACTCTGCAAAAAAACTAGGATCCTTTCTAGGAATGAAAAGCGTGACCATAATATTTGGAGGAGGTCGATGGGGAATAATGGGAACCATTGCAACTAGTGCAAAAATAAATGGTTCAAAAGTAACTGGGGTTATAACGAAGAAGTTAATAGAGATGGAAAATGTAATTGACGATCTAGATAATCTTATAGTCGTTGATACAATGGCGGAGAGGAAAGCAAAACTTGTTGAATTAGCCGATATACTTTTAGTTCTTCCTGGGGGAATAGGAACAGTCGACGAGTTATTCGATTTTTGGACCAAAGTGCAGCTTGGAATTGATAAAAAACCAATTCTAATTTGGAATATTAATGGATACTATAACAAGCTATTAGAGTTTGTCACAGTTATGACAGAAGAAGGTTTTGTCAGTCCTGGTAATTCTAATAATTTGGTTGTGGTCGAAAAATTTGACGATTTGGTATTTGAACTTTCAAAATTAGAGTTATAAATGAAAAGATTATCTTTTTTAACGGCATTTGACAGAGTAATGATTTTAGCAAGGTCAAAAAAGTCGACCAACTTACTCTCAATAACAAGTTTTATAGAGTCATTTATCTTTCCAATTCCACCAGATTGTATTCTTATACCTATGTGTATATCGAGACCCAAAAAGGCAATTTACTTTGCCTTTTTGACTACAATCTTTTCTGTGTTAGGNGGNGTAGTTGGNTATATTATCGGATATGTTTATTCCGATTTTTTTTTTAGTAACTTAACATGGNNATTTGATNGTGATCAATTGAATGAGATTGTTGNTTGGATGGAGGAATGGGGAGGAATAATTGTCTTAATTTCTGGCTTCTCTCCTATTCCATACAAAGTTTTTACNATAGCATCTGGAATTACTGGTTTAGCATTCGTACCTTTTTTAGTTGCCTCNTTTNTTGGTAGAGGGNTACGATTTTTTTTAATTGGTNTTATTGTTATANGAGGAGGNGAAAACATTGAGCANAAAATTAGAAAAAANGCTGAAGTNCTTGGGTGGGTTACCGTGTTAATTCTAATACTGTATTTTCTCTTACTTTTTTAGCCAAATAAAATCTATTAAAAATTCTTATCAAAAGTATCAGCTACTTTTTCCAACCATTTTATGGGCATATTTTCCTGAAGGTAGTTCCACGATTTTGTTATTTGATTTTTAATATGTTTGCCACCTTTTAATACTCCTTCATTCTTTTGTTTAGAAAGTTTGTTACCATTAAAATCTTTAACTACTGGCACATGAAGAATTTTTGGTAAGGGAAATCCAAAAAAGCTTTGTAATTGAATGTTCCTTTCAATAGTAAACTTCAAATCGTCTCCTCTGATTATGTTAGTAATATTTTGTGAGTAATCATCAATAACAACTGCCAGGGCATAAGAGAAGGTGTTGTTATTAATTCTTTTAAGAACAAAATCATCAATATTAGAAGATATTAATCTAATTGCTCTCCCTTGAGTAATTTGATCGTATTTATTCTTTTTACAAGTTCCAGGGTATCTTATTTCCCCTGATTTTAAGCAGTCGTCTTTCTTGGAGTTTTTAAGAATAATCTTTCTGGTACATTTGCAAGAAAATGCTCTATCAGAAGAGATAATTGAATGTAAAAATTGAGAGTAGATTTTTCCTCTTTGGCTTTGAAAAATTATTCCGTCGTTTTCTTTTGGCAATTCTGGCCACTTATCCCACTTCATCCCATGATCCTTCAGTTGAGCCTTAATCATCGTAGTTATATCTTTTTGGCTTCGTTGATTATCAATGTCTTCAATTCGTAACCACCAAAAACCACCCTCTGATTTTACATCTAAGTAACTAGCCATAGCTGTAACTAAGGATCCAAAATGAAGAAGACCAGACGGAGAGGGTGCAAAACGACCTGAAGGATTTAATCTACTTGTTTTTTTTTGCATTTATACTTTTAAAAGAACTTTCTGCAGCTGTCAGAATTTTGGTTATCGCTTCTCCTTCATGTGATACTGAGAGAAAACCAGCTTCATAAGGTGATGGAGCGAGGTAAACTCCATTAGCAAGCATTTCGTGAAAAAAAATCTTAAAAAAGTTAACGTCAGAATCCATCATGTCTTCAAAAGTTTTAGGAATTGTTTGCCTAAAGTAAATTCCAAACATCCCTCCTACACTGTCGCAGCAGAAAGATCTAATGTTGTTTTCCTTTGCGATCTTTTCCAATTCTCTAGTAAATTCGGAGGTGATTTTTGTGAGCTTTGGAAAAAAATCTTCTTTAGTAACAATGGTAAGGGTCGCAATTCCAGCAGCGACAGCAACAGGGTTGCCTGATAATGTTCCTGCTTGATAAACTGGACCTATAGGGGCCAAATATTCCATAATCTGTTTTTTTCCAGTAACTGCCCCCATCGGCATCCCACCCCCAATTACCTTCCCCAAGGTAGTTAGGTCTGGATCTATCCCGTAAATTTCTTGGGCCCCACCCATACTGACCCGAAATCCAGTCATAACTTCATCAAATATCAAGACGCTGTTGTATTTAGTGCATTGCTCTCTTAAACATTTCAAAAAGTCTTGATCTGGTTTAACTAAATTCATATTTCCAGCTATAGGTTCGATTATTACACCAGCGATTTCGTCTCCTAATAAGTTAAAACAATCATTCAACTTTTCGAGGTTGTTGTACGGTAGGACAATTGTTTCAGCTGCAAATGAGTCGGGAACTCCACCTGATGTAGGATTCCCGAGAGTCAAAAGTCCAGAACCTGCTTTTACCAAAAGTGAGTCAACATGTCCGTGATAACAACCCTCAAATTTAACTATTTTTGTTTTATTGGTATATCCCCTTGCAAGTCTAATTGCTGACATTGTTGCTTCAGTTCCAGAGGAGGTGAGTCTGACCATATCAGTTGCTGGAAGATGCTTTTTTATGATTTCCGCAAGGCGGGTCTCACCCTCTGTTGGAGCACCAAAACTTAATCCCAAGTTCATAGATTCTCTAATTGCTGAGATTACTGTTTCATTGGCATGCCCAACTATAGCAGGTCCCCATGAACAAATAGTATCCACATATTCATTTCCGTCGACATCATACAAAAAAGGGCCTTTTGCGCTTCTAATAAACCTGGGGATACCACCAACAGAATTGAATGCTCTCACGGGACTGTTAACCCCGCCAGGAATACATGTTTTTGCTTTCTCAAAAAATTGTTTACTAGACTTAGTGTTTTGCATAATCTTCCGAATTAGATAAAACTATATTCTAAACTACCATTGATAAAAATCGGAGTTATGAAAGTGATAAACTAATGGGTTTCGGTTATAGCCAGAATTTTTTAGGTGAATTTCAACATCATGGTATCTTAACGATTTCTTTGTATTGTTTTGGAGAGAGGTATGAAAACTTACATGTGTTTAATATGTGGATGGATATATAATGAGGAGGACGGCTCCCCCGAGGAAGGCATAGCTCCTGGCACTAGGTGGGAAGATGTTCCAATTACTTGGACTTGCCCAGAATGTGGTGCTCAAAAGACTGACTTTGATATGGTTGAAATCTAAAAAATTATTAAGCTCGTGCTTTGTTAAATCTCTCTAAAGTTTTTTGCCTGGCTTCATCGTGTTTTACGATTCTGTCTGGATAATTGTATCTTTTTTTTAATAAGTCATCCTTTGGTTCCTTCCAAGGTTCATGAATTGCTCGGTTACTCAGGAGTTCTAACTCAGGAATGTATTTTTTTATAAACTGCCCATTTGGATCAAATTTTTGGCTCTGTGTTGTTGGGTTAAAAATTCTAAAGTAAGGTTGAGCATCGCACCCTGTTGATGCTGCCCACTGCCATCCACCATTGTTTGCCGATAGGTCAAAGTCCAACAATTTGTTAGCAAAGTATTCCTCTCCTTTTTGCCAACTTATACCTAAATCTTTTGTTAAAAAACTTGCTGTTATCATTCGAAGGCGGTTGTGCATATATCCTGTTTGATTTAATTGACGCATACCAGCATCAACGATAGGATATCCAGTCTCTCCTTTGGTCCATTTATCAAACAAATCTAAATCGTTTTCCCATTCAATATTGTCATATTGTTTTTTAAAGCACCCTCTCTCAACATGTGGGAAATTAAAAAGTATTTGCATATAAAAATCACGCCAAATGATTTCAGATAACCAGGAAAGGNTACCCGTTAAGTCATTGNTTNTATTNNTAAGAANTTGAATTCTTTCAAAAANTTTACAAACNATTTTTTCAATCGAAANCGTTCCGAACCTGAGATGAACGCTCAAATATGAACATCCTTTTTTTGCTGGGTAGTTCCTTTCATCGTTGTATTTATCAATAATATTTAGGAATCTATTAAAAAGTTGTTCCCCACCAGAATTCCCGCTCTTGAGAATCAAGTTTAAGCTATCTTCTGAAAATTCAAGTTCCTCTAAGGATTCAATCTGGGTTTTTTCTTCAGTACTTTGGATAATCTTTGTCAGGGTGTCAAGGCCATAATATTTCGGCTTAATTCCGTGCATTTCAAATATTTGTATCCATTTCTTTTTGTATGGAGTGAAGACCGTGTATGGGGTAAGAGAGTTAGTAAGAATCTCAGATTTTTCAAAAATACATTGACTTTTGAATTGTTTGAAGGTGATACCTAGAAAAGTCAATTTTTTTAGAACCGCTTTATCTCTTTCAAGGCCATAAGACTCATAGTCATTTGCTGCGTAGACACTTGACGCACAAAATTGGTTTGCGATTTCGGGAATTATTGTTACTGGATTTCCATAAAAAGTAAGGAGATCTGAGCCAATATTCGATAATTGGTCTTTAATNTCTTTTAGGGTTTGGTATAGGAATCCAACCCTGTGGTCAATGGTGAGAGATTTTGGATCACACTTTCTGTACGAACTGTTCTTTAACTTGTCCAGAATATTTTTATCAAATACAAAGCAGAAAATAATTTTCTTTTTTTGTTTAATGGCTTCGTAAACTACAGGATTTTCGTTTATACGAAGGTCTCTCCGTAACCAAATTATTATTCCACCTTTTAAGTTAATATTAATCACAATAAGATTTGCCGGCAACAAGGTTTAAAAGTAAACTAAAATCATGTCATCTACCAACACAGAGTATACATCTATTAGCCACCATTTGCTGATAGCAATGCCTGGCCTTCTTGACCCTATTTTTTCTAAAGCAGTTATTTATCTTGCGGAACACAGTGGAAAAGGGGCAATGGGTATAGTAATAAATAAGCCATGTGAATTAGATTTGAGGGCTTTGCTATCTCGGCTAAATTTAAATTCGGTNGAATCAAAAACGACTTCGAGTCCTGTATATTACGGGGGACCTATTCAACAAGATAGAGGGTTTGTTTTGCATGAGCCAGTCGGCACTTGGTCCTCAACTCTTAGAATAAATGATGGGTTGGCTTTGACTTCATCGAAAGATATTCTTGAGGCTACCGCAAATGGTGTTGGACCTAAAAAAATTTTAGTTTCTCTGGGCTACTCTGGTTGGGGTCCTGGGCAGTTAGATTCTGAATTAGCAGCAAATTCTTGGTTAACCGTCCCTTTAAAAAACAATCACCTTTTGTTCGACACTCCAGCAGAGATAAGGTTTGCTGAGGCATTCAAAATTCTAGGGGTTGATCCTGACAATTTGTCTAGTATTACTGGGCACGCTTGAATGGAGAATAAAGAGTCTTTTAAAAAAAACAAGACGCTAAAAGAAACAAATAATATTATCCTTGGATTTGATTTTGGTACCGTGAAAATCGGTGTGGCTATTGGTAACACGGTCAGCTGGAAGGCTTCACCATTGAAGATTATCAGAGAAAAATCTTCAAAAATGAGATTGATTGTCGCAAGGAACGAGGTTTTGTATTGGGATCCAGTTCTAATTGTTGTAGGAGTGCCGAGGTATAAAGATGATTCAACTCATCCTAACGCAGAGAGGTGCAAGAAGTTTGCTAACAATATTAGCGCATCAACTAAAAAATTAGTGAGGTTAGAAGATGAATCGTATACATCAGTCTTGTCAGACGGAAAAGGCGACGATGACGCAAGGGCTGCAACTTTAATACTGCAAGGGGCTTTAGATGAAATATTCCATACAGCTTAATGCGAAAGGGAAATTACAACATCTTCTTACAATCGAAGGTCTTTCGAGATCGCATCTACTTGAAATACTTGATCGAGCAAATGAGTTTTTGTCCTTCGGTAAAAAAATAGAATTAAAAAATAAACCAATTTTGAAAGGAAAAAGTATTTTCAATATTTTTTTTGAAAACTCGACCAGAACCAGTACTACTTTTGAAATCGCTGCAAAAAGACTCTCTGCTGATGTTTTGAAACTTAACATGCAAAATTCTAGTGTTTCAAAAGGTGAATCTCTATTAGATACCATTGATAATCTGATTGCTATGCAAGCTGATATGTTTGTTATAAGACATCCTTCGAGTGGTGCTGCTCATCTGATAGCAAACCACGTTAATTTAGCAGCTCCTGAGATTAAGATCTTAAATGCAGGGGATGGCAGCCACTCTCATCCAACTCAAGCACTTTTGGATATGTATACAATTAGATATTTTAAAAAAAATTTTAGAAATCTACGTGTTGCAATAATTGGTGACATAGCTCATTCAAGAGTAGCTCGTTCGGATATTTGGGCACTTTCTGCACTCGGAGTACCAGATATTAGATTAATTGCACCAGAAACTTTACTTCCTCCAGAGGTTGAAAAAATGGGAGTAACATTATTTTCTGATTTGGAAGAGGGTGTACAAGGAGCAGATGTTGTAATAGTATTGCGACTTCAAAAAGAGAGGATTAGTAGCCCAGTCTTACCCAGTGCCCATGAATACTCTAAGTTTTATTGTCTTACTGAAGAGAGATTAAAAAATTGCAAAGCTGGGGTAATAGTGCTGCATCCAGGTCCAATGAACCGAGGTGTTGAAATTTCTTCAGGTGTAGCCGACTCGATAAATTCCGTAATTTTACAGCAAGTAACATTTGGTATCGCGGTGAGAATGGCCGTAATGGATATTTTAAACGAAGAGAGTGAAAAATATGGCTAGTAGTTCTGATGCGATTGATTTAGAAATCAGCGGTGGATCTGTCTTTTCTACTACAACTGGCAAATTTGAAGAAAAGACAATTCTTGTAACTGGGGGCAAGATAAGTTCTATAACTCCTCCCAGTCAAAACCTCAATGACTCAGATGTTAAAAAGCGTCTTCATGTTAAGGGGTGTCTTGTAACTCCAGGGTTTGTAGACTGTGCGGTAAGAATGAGAGATCCTGGTTTTGAATATAGAGGCACCATGGAGATTGAACTAAAAGCTGCTGCTGCTGGGGGTTTGACCAGAATAGTATGCCCCCCAGATACTGAACCTGTTTTAGATCAACCTGGTTTAGTAAAGATGCTGATCAAACAGTCTTCTGTAATTGGTGCAACTGAAGTTTTACCTCTTGGAGCACTTACAAAAAATCTAAATGGGCAACAAATTGCAGAGATGAGAGAATTAAGTGACGCTGGTTGCATAGGTTTTTCTCAAGCTAATTTTCCTGTTAAAAATACATTAGTCCTATTTAAAGCGTTTCAATATGCTTCAAATTTCAACTTCCCAATTTGGATGTCAGCAATTGACCCATGGATAGGAAACGATGGTGACATGAATAGTAGCTTAACCTGCACAAGACTTGGCTTAAAAGGCATTCCTGATTATGCAGAAGCTTTAAGTCTTGAAGCCTTAATTAATTTAGCTACCCAAACTGGTGTGAGACTTCACGTATGCCGGATTTCGAGCAGAAAAGGTGTTGAAATTATCAGAAGGGCAAAACTAGANGGNNTTAATGTAACTGCAGATGTAGGTGTTCACCATTTACACCTGACCGATGTAGATGTAGATCCATTTAATACTAATTGTAAGGTGTTTCCGCCATTTAGAAGTCAGAGGGACGTTGATGGTCTTACTGAGGGACTGCTTGATGGAACAATTGATTGTATTTGTTCTGACCATACTCCAGTTGATATTGAGAAAAAAAACCTACCTTTTCCTGAGGCGAAAGCGGGAGTAATTGGAACAGAGTTGCTGTTACCCTTAACCCTCAGTTGGGCAAATAAAAACAGTATTGATTTAAAAACTGCCATGGATTTGATCTCTTCTAAGCCAACTGACCTAATTGGTGTAAAGGGAGATTGTCTCTTAGTGGGTGGTCTGGCAAATTTAACAATATTTAACCCAAAGCAACGTTGGGTAGTAAAAGAACAAAATTTAAAGTCTCAAGGAAAAAACACACCGTTTCTTGATTACGAAATGTTTGGAAGGATCAAGGCAACAATAATTTCGGGAACGTGTGTGTATATCGATGAAGATAATCATTAGGGTTCTCTAAGTGATTATTCATTTTATTCGTTTATTTTTCCTTTCATTTTGGGTTTTGGTTGGGTTTTTATTCCTTCTGTCTGCAGCATTAGTAAATTCTACTTACCTAAGAAATCAAGTAATAAGATTTTGGTCGAGAATACTATTGAAGCTTGTTGGTGTTCGCACAAAGTATTTTGGGCTAGAAAATATTCCAAAGTCACCTTTTTTATTAGTCAGTAATCACATATCATGGATCGATATTTTTGTCATTCTTGCTCATCATCCCGTTTCGTTCATTGCGAAAGAGGATATATCTGGCTGGCCAATCTTGGGTTCATTGGTAAGGTTGTCTGGAACTTTATTTATTGATCGGAAAAGTAAGAAAACACTTAAGGTTGTTTTCCAAAAAATAGCACGTAATTCCTATAATTCAAAAAAAAAGTCGTATGCATTTTTTCCCGAAGGAAAAACGTCTGTTGGTGATACTATAATGCCATTTTATTCAGGTTTATTCTCACTAGCTGTTGAAAAACCTCGTTACCAAATATTGCCAGTGGTAATACAATATAGGGAAGAAGGAGATTATTCTGATGCCTGTGCGTACGTAGACGACGTGAGTTTTTTTCAATCTTTAAAACAAATTTTCGAAACTAAAAACCTTGAGGCTCGGGTTACAATCCTCTCTCCTGAGAGATTAGGTTTAGTAAGTAGTGATAGTCCTAGTACTCTACGAAAAATAATTTCAAGAAATATTAGGACAAAAATGTTAGGTGTCCTTAGTCAATAAGTTTTTGTGAATAAATTTTACAATCTCCAAGTCGGACGGCGGTTAATAACCCTCCCCATACACAGCCAGTATCGAGAGAAATTATATTTTTCCTGATTAACAAACCTAAAGAAGACCAGTGACCAAAAATAATTCTTTCTTTTCTTGTTTTTAAAGATTCATGGTTAAACCATGGTGAAAAACCGTCTATCTTTTTGGAGGGAGCTTTTTTTAATAAAAAATCAAGATATCCGTCCCTAGAAATGTATCGCATGCGGGTGAAAATGTTAACTATTGCTCTTTTCCGGTCAAAGTTTTCTAGGTTATCATTCCACTTGTTTGGATAGTTTCCCCACATATTTGAGAGAAATGTTTGCCAATTATGAGATTTTAACTCTTTACAGACTTCTTCCGATAATAATGTTACTTTTTTGGTATCCCAAGACGGGTATATTCCAGCGTGTACTAAAATATTATTTTTTTCAACATGAGCCATAGGTCTGTTTCTTAGCCAATCAATAAGGTCAAGTTTGTCAGAAGCTTCAAGTATTGAACAAAGGCCTTTATCAGCTATAGATTTAGGATTGTCTTTACAAATATTCAAAAAGTATAGATCGTGATTTCCAAGCACAGATACAGTTTTAATTTTGAGAGAACTAATAAATCTAATACAATTAGCAGAGGAAGGTCCACGGTTCACTAAATCACCGCAAAACCAGATTTCGTCATTAGACCCGACCTCAAACTGGTCGATGAGTGCTGCGAGTGTTTTTACACAACCGTGTACGTCTCCAATTACATATACGCCCATGTCTAATTTTAACAAGTAACGAGGTTTTATGAAAATTTCTAAATCTATTTTTAGAGCTTACGATATTAGAGGAATGGTAGGTAAAGAATTATCCGAGACTGCTGTAAGGATGATTGCCTTAGGTCTAGCAGTGGAAATGAAAAAAAAAGATGTTAGAGTTTGTGCGTTGGGAAGAGATATGCGCAGTTCTAGTCATAGTTTTTCTGAAATTATAAAAAAATCTCTTTCTGAATCAGGCCTAAAGGTGAAAGATTGCGGAGAAGTGCCAACACCAGTCCTATACTATTGTGCAAGGCATGAGGAAGGAGAGTCTGGGATCATGATCACTGGGAGTCATAACCCTCCCGAGTATAATGGGTTAAAAATAGTCTTGAAAGGAGCACCCTTTTGGGGAGACGATTTACAGGTCCTTTATAAAAAAATTTCTACAGACTGTATTAATTTATCAGTCCCAGAAAATAATTGTGGTTCGATTGAGACTATTAAAGTTGACAGAGATTATGCTAAAAAGATTATCCAACAAAATGTTTTGAGAAAACCCCTTAGGATAGCCGTAGACGCAGGAAACGGCATAGCAGGTCCAATCGCGACTGAAATCTATGAAAATATGGGCTGTGAGGTAACAAGGCTTTTTTGCACCCCAGATGGTAATTTTCCGAATCACCATCCTGACCCAGCTGAACCGAAAAATATGATGAATCTGATTGAAGTAGTTAAAGAGAAAAAATTAGATCTAGGTTTGGCTTTTGATGGAGACGGCGACCGTATTGGTTTGGTTAGTGGTGGAGGCGAAATTATCTGGCCAGATAGACAAATGATGATTTTTTCAGAGGATGTTTTGACTAGTAAGCCAGGTTCTTCAATCTTGTTCGACGTTAAATGTTCAAGAAACCTTCGAAAGTGGATCGAAGAGAAAGGAGGTTGCCCAATTATGTGGAAGACAGGTCATTCTTACATGAAGAGCAAACTCAGAGAAACTAACGCTGTTTTGGCTGGGGAGATGAGTGGACATATTTTTTTTAATGATCAATGGTACGGGTTCGATGATGCGGTTTATGCTGGCGCGAGGCTTTTATCAATATTAGCAAGAAAAGAAAGTATTCAAGGGTTTCTCAAATCGCTACCAGATTCTTCATGTACGCCAGAATTAAAAATGAATATTGAGGGGGTTTCTGTAAAAAAAATAATGTCAAAATTAAAGAGTACTCAAATGTTTCCAAGGTCAATTGGACTTAACTTTATTGATGGCATACGAGTTGAGTACCAAAGAGGTTTTGGATTGGTGAGACCATCAAACACAACTCCTTCTCTGGTTTTTAGGTTTGAAGGAGATGATTTAAATAGTCTAGAGCAGATAAAATATGAGTTCAGAGTCGCAATGAAACAGGTTTTACCTCATTTAGAAACTCCATTCTAGGGATACTTTTTACCAAAATGTTTAGATTTTATTTATTTTTTTATCAATGCCTGTCGATATTTTTTATACCTGTAATTCTATTGATATTTTTTTTTAAAAAGAAGTGTAGGGGGTTAAAGAAAGATCTTTTAGGGCGCTTTTTAGGAATTCCTGTAAATCTACCAAATGAACATTTTCAAAAGGGTAAAGTTTATTGGGTTCACTCTGTTTCTTTAGGGGAGACTCAAGCAGTCTACTCGATGGTAAAAGAAATCGAAAAAAGAGATTGCACTTCAAGGATTATTTGGACAGTGTCGACAAAAACTGCATGGAGCTTTTTACAGTGCCAGATCAATTCCAACAGTGATGAAGAGTGGAATAGAATAGTTGTCGAATTGATTCCATATGATTTTAAATGGAGTGTCGAGATATTTATTGATTCATTTAAACCCTCAGTTTTAATATTGGTTGAGACTGAAGTTTGGCCTAATTTGATTGCTAGTTGTTCAAAAGTAGGTATAAAAATATTTTTAGTTAATGGACGTTTGTCAAAGAAATCTTTTATTAGGTATGGACTTGTAAGAAATTTTTGTACTCCAGTTCTTAATATGATTCATCTCTTGGTAGCGCAAACTGGGGTGGATAAAAAAAGATTTAAAAAATTAGGATATAAAAAAGATATTTTAGTTTTAAAAAATATGAAATTTGATATTCCAATTGTGAAAGAGCAGGTTAGAGCAGGAAGTGCAATTCGAGAGAACATTAAGAAACATATTGTTTGGCTTGCATTAAGCACACGAGAAGGAGAGGAAAGAGAATTATTGCAGTGTTGGCAAGACCACCATAAGAATAACAGTAATGACTTAATGATAATAGTTCCAAGGCACCCAGAACGCTTTGAACAAGTTTACAAATGGGCAAGAGAAACAATGTTGAAAGTTGAGTATCGTTCTTACTTGTTTGAAAAATCCTCATTTCTTTTAAAAGATTCTCCATCTATTATTATTGGGAACACTCTTGGAGAAGTTCAGATGTATCTTTCCTTATCAGATATTGTTTTGATAGGAGGGAGTGTAAAAAACTCTGGTGGTCAGAGTCCTCTAGATGCTGCAAGATTGGGAAAAGCAATTTTTTTTGGGCATTATATGAATAATTTTTCTGAAATATCGGAGCAACTACTTCTTCAACGATCAGCAATTCAAATTGGAACTTATAAAGAGTGGTTTTTTAGAGGTCAGACGCTGTTCAACAGCGAAAAAGATTTTAGACAGCTATGCACTGGAGCGAGTCGTTTTGTTAATAGCAATATGGGTTCAACCAGAAAATATGCAGAGTTAATTGTAAAAAAATCGTAAATTTTTTAGTTATTTCGCAGCATTAGGTTACTTATTTTTTTTACTTCATTAATATTTAAGCTTCCAGTTGCACTTAGCAGTTGCAATTTTGATTTAAGAACATCATACCTGGCAATTGCTAGATCACGTTGTGTCGAAAAAAGTTGTCTCTGGGCATTCAAAACGTCGATATTAATCCTTACACCAACCTCGTAGCCCAACTTATTGGACTCTAATGCTACTTTACTAGAAGCTTCAGCTGCCTCAAGTGCTTCCACTTGGGAAACTCCTGCAACAAGAGTTCTAAAAGATTTACCAGCCACCCTATCAGCATTTAGCAATGCTAATTCTAAATTCTTTTTCTCTCTTTCGTTATCTGCAATAGCCTGTCTTTTGGAAGCAGATATACTTCCTCCCAAGAAAATTGGTGCAGCTACATTTAACGTTATGATTTGATTATCTTGAGAAAGGGTAGATAAACTCTCTTGTTTACTGTGCCCAGTTGATAAAGTTAAATTTAAAGTAGGTAACCTTTCGGCTTTTTTCTTCTTTAATTCAAGACGCGACCTTTGTGATTTTTTGCTTGCAATTTTTACTTGTAGGTTTTTGCTTCTTGCAATTTTCATCCATTCTGAGGGCGCAGAATACTTCGGCTTTTCAATTATTATCTTTCCTTTTATACCTTTAAAAGTTTCAGGTATGGGTATTAACAAAGATTTTGTTAAATTAGTCCTAGCGATAGCCAATGCATTTTCTGTCCTTATTTCTGACGCTCTAATTAGGTCAAATCTAGCTTGTGCCTCTTGCTGGTCAGTTATAGTAGATGTGCCAACTTCAAAGTTTCTTTTTGCAAATTCCAGTTGCTCTTCGACAGCATTCTTTTCTGCTTTAATTGACGTTAAGTTATTTTGCGCAATAAGAATGTCAAAATATGCGTCAGTAATTCTCAGGATTGTCTTTTCTTGAGCGAGTTCGAAATTAAGTTCTGCTATTTGGACATCTAATCTACTTTGATCCAAAACAATAAATCTCGTTTTGTCAAATAAAGTCTGGGAGAGACTTAGGCCAATGTTTTGTGTCTTAGTGTCTACATTTCCTGAATATGTGATATCTGAATAAGAGCTGGTAATTGACAAATTTGGCAGAAGGGGTGCCCTTGCTAAGTTAACTAATTCGACTTGTTTTTCAAATACTTTTTCCTCACTTATAAACTGGGGATCGTTTTTAAATGCAGTTTCTACAGCACTATGAAGATCAAATGCGAGCAAATTCGCCGAAAAAGTATAAAATAGAAGTACTGATGCAAAAATTTTCATAGATTGTTCCGTAATTACAGTAAGTTAAACCTCGTTGTTATTATCGCATGTAAAACTTTTAAACTGCTAATAATAATAAGCTTTGCTCCAATAATTATGGCTAATCAAACATTTTATATCTAGGAAAAATATATTGGAATTAGCGGTGTTTTTAAAAGCTTTGGTTTTGGGGTTGGTAGAGGGTACAACTGAGTTCCTACCTGTCTCTTCAACTGGACACTTAATTATATTCGGTGATCTTTTAAATTTTGATGAAGAATATTCTGAGGTTTTTGATATTTCCATACAAACTGGAGCTTTGTTAGCAGTTGTTTCCTATTATAAAAAGGAAGTTCTTGATATGTTTTTACTCAAAGATGTTAATTTAATTCGGAAGCTTTTCTTAAGCTTTTTACCAATTGGGATTTTGGGTTTGATATTTGGCAAGCATATTTTAGATTATTTATTTCAACCTGTTTTTGTTGGTTTAGCTTTTATATTTGGTGCCATCTTAATGATTCACGTTGAAAAATACCATGTAAAAGAATTAAAAGGGTTAGACGATATTAAGACGATTACTTGTAAGGTAGCTTTTAAGATAGGCTTGTTACAATCTCTTGCGCTGATTCCTGGATTCAGTCGTTCAGGAGCTGCGATGATTGGAGGAATGTATTTCGGACTNGGTCGNTCTNNAGCAGCNAAGTACTCNTTCATTTTGGCTNTNCCAGTAATTTTTTTCGCGGGTATCTATTCAGTTGTNNTAAAAATAGAATATCTAAGCTACGAAACATTAAATATATTTTTAGTAGGGTTTTTTGCTGCATTTTTATCAGCTTTTTTTGCTATGCATATCCTACTCCGTTATTTACGAAATCATAGTTTGATAGCCTTTGCGTACTACAGAATTGTGGTGGGTACTTTAATAATAATTTTAGGTTAGTTTTTTTTAAAGCAAATCTCATAAATACTTGAATTCTTCTGTAATGCCTTTTTTTCAAATTTTGAATAATNTCTATCTATGGGTCTTTCAGCAAAACCGTTTGCGGTGTTGGTCAAAAGTTTTTGACTAGTAAAACAACTAAGTATTTGATGCGCATAANCATAATTGTCGGTAGCGCTTCTNAGAAATCCTCCATGNTTTAATTTATCAATTAAAATCTTAGAAAATTCATTGTCTATTAGTCTTCTTTTACAGTGTCTCTTTTTTGGCCAGGGGTCAGGAAAATAGATGTGAAACTCTTTAATTGAATTGCTAGGCACAAAATCTTTNACAACTGTTAAAGCATCTCCAANAACAAGACGTAGATTTTTTAGTTCTTTTGTATTAATTTCCCTGAGAACGCTACCAATAGCAGGTTTGTAAACTTCAATTCCGAGGATATTTATTTCAGAATGGGTAGAAGCATAGTTAATCATTTCCTGNCCCATACCGAACCCGATATCAATAACAATTGGTTTGTCATCTTGGAAAACATTTTTAAAACCGATNGGGCCAGACTCTGGAGTCANGCAGTACATGCTAGAAAAGTCAATAATGGCTTTTTTTTGACCTTTAGTAAGCCTGTTATTCCTTANCACAAAACTTTTAATATTTGAATTTAAAAATTTTTCCATAATTTATCATAAAAGAAGCAAAAACCCGATAGAAATTGATAGAATTGATACTGAACTTTCTATCAGGGGTGTACATGAATAAAGCTGATCTAATTGATTCCGTATCTAACTCATCTGGACTTCCTAAGTCTAAGGTTGATGAGGTTATAGGTGCAACTATTGATTGCATAATAAAATCTGTTACTAAGGGGGACAATGTCCAACTAGTCGGGTTTGGAACTTTTGGTTCTGGTAAGAGGGCTGCAAGGATGGGCCGAAATCCAAGAACTGGAGAAGAGATTAAGATTCCAGCCTCGAAAACGGTAAAATTTACCGCTGGAAAGGCTTTTAAAGACTCTGTAAACAAGCGGTAAATTTAGTAAAAATTTCGGTCGGGAGCCTGGATCTGCGTAAGAACTAGGCTCCTGGTTGAAGTTTACAGGTAGTTCTTGCTATCCGTTAAACGAATTTTTGTGATTTTTCTCAAAAAAATTAGGTTTTTTTTCCTTTCCTAGATTGATCTAACCGCAATGATTGTGTAATACTAATACTTTAGTATATATCAGGCGGGTTGATATGAATGCATTACGGATTCTCGTTGTTAGTCAAAAAGGAGGAGTAGGAAAAAGTACGCTCTCCGCAAACCTATCGGTTTGGTTTAGTGAAATGGCTTTCAAGAATACCGTATTACTCGACCTTGATCCTCATGGGTCTTCTAGCTCTTGGGTGAATTCCGCGAGACAGTCTTCGGTCTTCGCTGAACATGCGGTACTTGGAGATTTTGAATCAAGAAGGTGGTTAATAGATTGCAGAAGTAGAATTCGAAAATATGTTGCAAAATCGGAAGTGCTTGTCTGTGATTTAACATGGACTGCAGCCATGGATGCTGAGCTACTTCATGAATTTGATCTCGTAGTTGTGCCNACTAGTGTTTCAAGTATTGAATTGAGTGCNACAATAAAATTTATCGAATCTGTTGGNTGGGTTTTTACCGCGAAAACTGGTATTCCCCCTACCCTTTTAATTTGTCCGTCTAGGGTATCAAACGAAGAGTTAAAATCTGATCCCTTCAGTAAACGAAGGTTTTCGGTACCTTTTATGCTGTTACCTCCAATACATTATGATGAATCAGTAAGACAACTATTTAAAAAGAAATTTGTATTTGATGTTGATTCGANAGCATCTAAATCNTANTCTAGATGTGCAGAGGCTGTTTACAATGCTGGGACAATTCATCAGCAAGCAGCATCATCTGTAGTAGTTAAATTCTCTGACAGAAGGATACTTGCTACACACAATACAAAGCTAAGTCGTTATATGGCGGAAAAAACAANCACAGCTNGTATTGGTAATAAATATTCTCAGTCTGATTTACGAAGAAGTTCAATGACTAGTTCGAGAAAAAGAGAAGGTCAAAGATCTTCAAACCTTAGGGGTTTGTCAAGAATCTTGGAATCTGTCATCAGCTCTAAATAGCGCTTATAAAAATAAAAATGGATGGCATGAATAATGGAAAAATTAGATCCAGAGTTAACTGATAAGTCTGTTGGACTAGGTCCAAGGTATAACCAGTTGACCAATCTTCTGCTCAAAGGACGCAATAATATTCTTGTCACTTGCCGTAATTATCAATCGGCAAATTTAATTGCATCTAATATAAAAACTGTACTGACTAATCAATTTAGTGAATTGATGTTTTACGATGATAAAGACATTGAAACATTCATCGCAGATTCCATATTAGATTCATATGACTCTGCTTTTTCAGAGCTTTCAGAACAAATGAACAAACTTGATCGCTTAAAAGAGTTAAAGAAAGTAATAATTCTAAAGAACAGTTTGATGCTTGAAGAAAAAAAAATTGAAATATTACTTAATCTGACAAAAGAATCAAGTTCTCTAGTTAATAGGCTAATTGTTTTTTGCGATACCGAAAATTATAGAAATAAATTTAAAGGATTTATAGAGGAGTTTGAAATTATAGACGGAGATGATCTTGAGTCCGAGCAAGCTGATAGAAGTAAAGATAAGCTATTACAAAAAGAAGAACAAGAACAAGTTACTGAAGGGCGCTCCAAAAACCTAAATAAAAATACACAAAATAAAAAAATAGAAAAAAAATTAAACGGAAAGGTTATTTTAATTTTATTGATGATGTCATTTTTTGCGTTAAGTTTTAGTGAAAATGCTCAAGACCTATTTTTTAAGTCATTAGAGAGTATGTCTGGTTATATTTTAACGAATAAAAATGAATGACATCGTAGTTACCTTTAAGCTCTATTAGAAAAGTATGGTAGTAAAAGAAAATTCTAGTTTTTAATAAAAGTCATAATCTAACAGAGGTAAAAAAATATGTTCAGTGAAGGGTATCTAGTGATACCATTTTATTTCATTTGCTGTTGGCTATTACTGGTGATTTTTTGTTTTTATCCAAATAAAAGCTATTACTCAGGAGATGGGTTTTTATTAAAATCACTTGCATCAATTTGTTTCGTCATAGGACCCCTGTCTATGATGCTTACGGATAGTATTCAAAAGCTGCCAGCCTATACTTGGTTCCCAAAAAACCTGACTTTGCAGGTAAATTTTTTCGATGTTTTAGGGGTTTTATTTATAGGTGCCATCCTGAGTGTAAGAAACGGAACAGAAAAAACGATTTATTTTACATTAATCTTCATTTTAATAATTTTATTCGGAATATTAGAGTTCGTTCAACCGATCAATCCGTTGTACTTCTATTCCGTGGAAAAGATTATTTCACTCTCAATGGTAGTTGTGTTTAGTGCAGTAAGTTTGCGATTTTTTCCTTTCTTTCAAGATAGTGACAAAACCGTGAAGAATGAAAAAGTTTTTAGAGTAATCTTTTTGATTGGATTGCTATTTTGGTTAATAATTATTTTCTATGGACCGTATTTTAGTTTAGCCTATGATAAAAAAATTGATTTATACAACTTCTGGTTTTCGTACAAAATTGTTCTACTTTTTGCAATTTTTCAATATAGGCTAAACTAAAATACGGTCCATAGAAAATAATTATTA